>JBJOIA010000236.1:0-3099 GCA_046047395.1 Bacteroidota bacterium
GGTGGCGCAAACGGCGCTCGAATCATACTCGAACCACAACGCCATTGGGAAGCCAACAATCCTGCCCAATTGGACAAAGTCCTTGCGGCATTAACGAAAGTACAAGCGGATTTCCACAAAACATCAGGAACGCGTAAAATCTCGATGGCAGACCTAATCGTATTAGCAGGAAATACCGGGGTTGAGCAAGCAATTAAAAATGCAGGTCTTACCTATGCTGTTCCATTTACTCCTGGACGAATGGATGCCACGCAAGCACAAACCGATGTGAATTCCTTCGCTTATCTTGAACCCATGGCGGATGGATTTAGAAACTATAGTAAAGGAAAGTATACGTTTTCAACCGAAGAACTTTTAGTTGACAAGGCTCAACTTTTAACCTTGACAGCGCCAGAAATGACGGTTTTGGTTGGTGGATTGCGTGTATTGGACGGAAATTATAACCATTCTCGACATGGTGTATTTACTAATAATGTGGGCACCTTAAATAACGACTTCTTCGTGAATCTGTTAGACATGAGTACTTCATGGAAAGCCATTGATGATATGCAAGAGGTTTTTGAAGGTAGAGACCGAAAAACGGGAAGCGTGAAATGGACCGCGACCCGAGCTGATTTAATTTTTGGATCACATTCTGAATTGCGCGCCATTGCAGAAGTTTATGCCAGTACTGACGCGAAAGAGAAATTTGTAAAAGACTTCATCAGCGCATGGGATAAAGTAATGAACCTTGATCGATTTGACATAAAGAAATAAAAGGGTGCTTCGTTCAATCGAAAGATATTATTTGCATGAATGGTCTTAATGAGTCTATACGATATTTCATTAGGCATACTAAATAATGCATATCGTTAAAGGATTTTAAACCTTGCAATAACGGATTATATTCAAGTTTTTAGAATCGTCTTTACATTTTACAGATCGGCAACCTTCAATTACCTTTCAAAAAACTAAACGCTCTAAGAATTTTTAAGATGCATCAAAATCCTTATTCTTATTTTTTTCTAATTCAGTGTATAAATCGTTCATAAACCCAAAAATTCTCATTAAAACGTGGGTGTTCGATTGAGTGAAGTTTAGTTTAATTTTAGCGGAAAGGTTATTTCCACTCATTTCGAGAGTTTTAAAATTCTCCAAAATTTTCTTAAAATTCTCTAATTCTCGTTTCGTGGATGGGCTATCATCAAGTACCTTTTCGGTTTCACTATTGATGTACTTTTTATAATCTAGATTTAAATACATGGAAATAGGATTTTCTGTAAACAATGTTTTACATTCTTGATTGATGGAGGCACTCCATTTTCCATTATTTTTAAGGATTTTAGCGGAAGACTCGTCGTTGGTGATAATAAGTCTATCTTTTAATTGAACGAGACAAATTTTTCCTATCTGCTCTTCGAATGGAATAATAACCAAATTATCATCAAAGATCAAATTATCCTCCGTCTCACGCTTCAATTTACGCAGTATTTTTTGGTATGCCGACGGATTATTTAACCCAATCTGAATCGAAAAAATAGGAATTGGGGTATACCGTTTCAACCTATTGGATTCGTAATTTCCTTGGTCATTCGAATTTTCGTATCCGTTATAGGAACCCTTTAGATCAGAATCGTAAGTACCCTTTTGCTTCGTTTTGATCTCATTGATTGCGAAGGTTAATGTACCATCAAAAAGATCTTTCATTTCGCTTTCCGTTAATCCAAATTCCTCTTCGATTTCATCTTTTACTTTGTCATATCCCGGGATGGTATTGATTAATTTAAATACATTTTCCATATTTAAAACAGCCGACATTCCAAATAAAACGTCACCATTAGTGGATATAAAATCAACATACTTTTCTTGAATACCGGATTCACTCAGGATCGATAAATTACTGGTATTTCCACCTTGATTCAAGAATTGAAAAATTTCCATATCTATGTTATCTTGATTCAAATTGATTACCAAACTAGCGCCATCTGTATTTTCTAAATTATCCTTAACCTTTTCAAAAATTAATTTATCCTCGTTAGATTCATCAAGCTCCTTTCCAATTAGGCTCGTTAACCTTTTAAAATTTAAATACATGCTAATGTCTCCACCTTTATCTTCAGACGAGGAAAATGCATCAGACGACAAAATAGAGGCTTCTTTGGAAAGCTTGAGCAAATTCGTTGCTTCAATGTCACTCTCCTCATTGGAATTATATACAATACAAGCGTCATCGTTCCATACAATTGCAGTATTTGATGAGGGATAATCGTCATTTCTTTCTGACTCCACAAACATAAAGTTACCATTTGATTCTTTGAATTTCACGGATGAATTTCGGGTCAAATTGTTTAAAAATCCCTTCAACTTGTTTTTATCAGCAACAGCGAATACAATTCCAATGCATGGCTTTTTACCTTTCATGTCACTAAAACAGTAAATATTGTCACTCAATAACATCCCTGTTTCCTCAGGGTTTTCTAGTAATTGGTCTACTTTAATTCCCTCATCGTCCATTTTTTGTGAAAGCTTTTTGTAAAAACTCATGGATTGAAGTGCTTTTTTATCCAGTTTAGATGCCAACGAAGAAGGATCTATCTTTAATACCATCATAGAATCCAATGGAATGTACTTTGGTAAATTTGATTTTTTAAAAAATAAATACCAAGCCCCTATTCCCACAAAAATTGTTACCCCAGAAATAATTAAAAGTATATTTCTCTTATTCATATCAATGGAATTAGTGTTGTTATTCGATTAGGATAAAATAAATTAGCTTTTGCTAATTTAATCAATCCATTCAACTGTAGAAAATATAATACGATTATAAAGAGCTGAGGGGCAAATCCTTAATGTAGTCTTTTACTTCATCTCTTACCTGTCTGAACATCGACATAATTTCTTCTTCGGTACCCCTTGCTTTCGCCGGATCTGGGAAATTGTGATGGATGCGCTTCACTGCTCCAGGAAAAATCGGACATTGCTCGCTTGCGTGGTCGCAAACGGTCAATACTAAATCAAAGGGAATGTGCAAATATTCATCCACGTGATTGGAGGTATGCATGGAAATGTCAATTCCATCTTCGGCCATAACCGTAATCGCGCGCGGATTAACACCATGCG
>JBJOIA010000237.1:0-4663 GCA_046047395.1 Bacteroidota bacterium
CGCATTTATTAGAAATAGATTCAGAGTCTGTAGAATATTTAAAAGCCAATTTTAAAGAATTCCCAAAAGAAAATATTCATGGTGTAGATTTTTTACGGTTTCCTTTGGAGAAGATTACCCAAGGTGAACCCTTTGCTATTGTCGGAAATTTCCCTTATAATATTTCCTCTCAAATATTTTTTAAGGTTTTAGAACATAAAAACGAATGTTTGGAGGTAGTTGGAATGTTGCAAAAAGAAGTTGCAGAAAGACTTGCCTCAAAACCTGGAAATAAATCATACGGGATATTATCCGTTTTATTACAAGCCTATTATGAAATCGAATACCTTTTTAGCTTAGGACCAGAGGTTTTCAATCCTCCTCCAAAGGTGAATTCTGGAGTTATTCGGTTAAAAAGAATCAAGGATAAAGAATTAAATTGTGATCCAAAAAGATTTAAAATGATTGTAAAATTAGGTTTTAATCAGAGAAGAAAAACCTTAAGAAATGCTTTAAAATCCTTAGGCTTACCAGACCATCCCCTACTTAACCAAAGGGCAGAGACCTTATCTGTGGATGATTTTGCAGAATTAGCTAATTTGCAAACAAATTGTTAATTTATAAATATTTGAGTAATTTTGGGAATCAAAAATAACGACTAAAAAAAATTCAAAATATGGAAGAATATCTAGGAATAGATGTTGGAGGAACAGGAGTAAAAATGGGGGTAGTACATCCTGAAACAGGCACCATCAATCATTTTCAATCATACGATACTGCAACTTGGAGAGAATCTAAACATTTTGTAGAAAGATTATCTGATGCAATTGGCTTATTTTTATTTCAATACAAAAATATAAAGAAAGTTGGTATTGGTTTACCTGGGATTTTAACCAAAGATCGCAGAACACTTATTGAAATTACGGCGATCCCTGAAATAGATGGAACTCCTTTAATTGATATTTTAGAAAGTAAATTTCCGGGATATTCTTTTTTTATGGAAAATGATGCCAATGCAGCAGCTTTGGGAGAATTTTATTTTAGTCCAGAAAAAAATTCCATGCCAGAAAATTTCACATTTTTAACATTGGGTACTGGAGTTGGAGGTGCAGCGATTATGGATCGTAAAATATTTTTAGGTGGAGATGGAAATGCTATGGAACCAGGACACGTCCCATCCGTAAATGGCAAGGTTTTAGAAAGAAATATTGGTAAAAAGGAATTATTACAAATGGCCAATCAAATGCGTAAGGAATATTCAAAACCAACCTTATTAGCAAATGATGGAACAATTTCCACAACATCTTTGGTGGTTGCAGCGGAGAAAGGAGATGAATTAGCATTAATGGTCTGGGAAAAAGTAGGTTCATTACTTGGAAATGCTTGCGTTTCCCTAATAAGAATTTTAGATATTAAAAATATTTTCATCGGAGGAGGAATTTCTGCAGCCTTTGAATTTATTTTACCAAGTATGGAAAAAGAGCTAAATTATTGGCTTACTCCAGCTTATTTAAATAAACTTTCAATAAAAAAAGCATTACTTGGCAATGACGCAGGACTTTTAGGAGCCGCTTCGCTTTGTTTTTAATTTTTTTATTTTAATATTTGCAACGTTTTTGTTTCCTAAAAAATTTAATTAAAATGGCAGAGATTTCAGAAAAAGTAAAGAGTATCATCGTTGAAAAACTAGGAGTTGAATTATCGGAGGTTACTCCAGAAGCTTCATTTACCGATGATTTAGGCGCTGATTCATTAGATACAGTAGAACTAATTATGGAATTTGAAAAAGAATTCAATGTATCTATTCCAGATGACCAAGCAGTTAATATTCAAACTGTAGGTCAGGCAATTTCTTATTTAGAAGAAAACGCTAAGTAAAATAGAATCATTTATTGTCAATTGGTATGTGTAGCAAGGGGTAATCCTTTGGCACATACGAATTGACATTTTTTTTTGAAACTAATTAACAAAACATGGAATTAAAAAGAGTCGTAGTAACAGGTTTAGGCGCATTGACCCCAATTGGCAATACTGTACCCGCATTTTGGGAAGGTTTATCCAAGGGCGTATCAGGATGCGGCCCAATCACAAAATTTGATGCATCTAAATTTAAAACACAGTTTGCCTGTGAAATAAAAGATTTCAATGTTACTGATTTTATCCATGTAAAAGAAGCTAGAAAAATGGATCCATTCACCCAGTACGCAGTGGTTGCCTCAGACGAAGCAATTGCAGATGCTGGTTTTGATATGGAAAAATTAGACTTAAATAAAGTTGGCGTAATCTGGGGATCGGGCATTGGTGGACTAAAAACTTTTGAAGATGAAATGATTGCATTCGGACAAGGTGATGGTACTCCAAAGATAAATCCATTTTTTATCCCTAAGATGATTGCTGATTCTTCCTCAGGACAAATCTCAATCCGAAATGGGTTTAGAGGTCCGAATTATGTAACCGTTTCTGCTTGTTCCTCTGCAAATAATGCTATGATTGATGCATTCAATTATATTCGTTTAGGTAGAGTGAATGTTTGTGTAACAGGTGGCTCAGAAGCCCCAGTTACCATCGCTTCAGTTGGTGGTTTCACCGCCATGCACGCTATGTCTAATAGAAACGATGACCCAAAAACTGCTTCAAGACCTTACGACGTAGATCGAGATGGTTTTGTTGTTGGCGAAGGTTCAGGCGCATTAGTATTAGAAGAATATGAACATGCAAAAGCAAGAGGTGCTAAAATTTATGCCGAATTAATCGGCGGAGGTTTCTCATCTGATGCACACCATATTACTGCTCCTCACCCAGATGGTTATGGCGCATTCCTTTCTATGGAAGATGCCTTAAGAGATGCAGAAATTAAACCAGAAGAGGTAGATTATATCAATACCCACGGAACTTCCACTCCAATTGGAGACCCGCAAGAATTGAAAGCAATAGCAGATTTATTCGGCGACCATGCCTATAAATTATCGATTTCTTCCTCTAAGTCTATGACCGGTCACCTTTTAGGTGGCGCAGGTGCTGTAGAGGCAGTTGCATCTATTTTGGCCATTAAACATCAATTTGTCCCTCCAACAATCAATATTTTCAATTTAGATCCAGAAATTGATTCTCGTTTTGATCTAACACCAAACGTTGGTAAAGCAAGAAAAATTGATGTAGCTCTGAGTAATGGATTTGGTTTTGGTGGACATAATGCAACATTAATCTTTAGAAAAATTTAGTTTTGTGATCAAGGGAGTTCTAAATAAAATCACCCAAAAAAAAGAATCTCGAGAAGATATTCTAAAGAAACAGGTGAAATCAATTATTGGAGTAAGCCCTAAAAATATATCAATTTATAGACTTGCCTTTTTACATTCCTCGGCAGGAAAAGAAATTGAAGGAATTAATCACAAAGAATCGAATGAAAGATTAGAATTCCTAGGCGACTCCGTCTTGGGAATGGTTACAGCAAATTATTTATACCGAAAATTTCCTTATAAAGATGAAGGTTTCCTAACAGAAATCCGCTCAAGAATTGTATCAAGAGAGTCGTTGAATAATTTAGGAAAAAAAATTGGCCTGAAAAATATGATTGAACATGATTTCAATGGGAATATTCCAATGAATCGAATGTCAATATTTGGTGATACCTTAGAGGCTTTAATTGGAGCTATTTACCTCGATAAAGGCTTTTCTTTCGTAGAAAAATTCATCGTAAACAAAATCCTTTTAC
This sequence comes from Bacteroidota bacterium, assembly GCA_046047395.1. GTDB lineage: Bacteria > Bacteroidota > Bacteroidia > Cytophagales > Spirosomataceae > CAZVFE01. The sequence continues at coordinate 3,695 of JBJOIA010000237.1, forward strand.
TACATTTTGATTTAGATGAAATCATCGAAAATAATCCAAATTTCAAATCTATTATTTTTGAATATTGCCAGAAAGAAGGAAAAGAAATCCGATTCGAAACAAAAGAATTGGTAAGAAATAAAACTAAAGAATTTGTATCCATCGTTATTATTGAAGAGAAAGAAATAGCCGAAGGTCTCGGTTTCTCTAAGAAAAAAGCTGAACAAATCGCTGCAATGAAAGCATGCAAAGTTTTAAACCTAAATTAAAATGAATAAACCTTCTATTTTTCTTAACTACTACAACCCCAATCAAAAACTAAAAAGTTTTCAAGATTTATTACAAGAAGATATCGCACCAGAAATCTTACTTGAAATAAAAGAATGTATCAAAAATGAATTGTTAGGAAATAAAATTCAAGAATTATTACCAAATTTCGATTGGAACAGTTCTAGAATGATTGAAAAATGGGGACAAATTTCCCAATCCTTAATTCTTCAAGTTCAACTTCCAGAACAAATCTGGAATGAATGGATTATTTCTTTAGGAGGGATTGGAACGGTTAATAGTGAAGAGAAAATTGTAGAAACAGAAAATATCTTGCCCCAAGAGGTTGATACCTTTCAGAATATTTTAACGGGTAATGAAGAGGTAAATATAGAGACAGAAGATCTTGTTGATCAAGAAAATGAACAGGAAGAGATAATAGATCTCGTGCCAAAAGACGAAGAAAAGCCCGTAAAGAAATTATTTGAAACCCACCAAGGACAAGAAAAATCTCTAAAATATTTAGTTGAAAATAAATTAGTAGAAAACCTAAATTCTGCATTTAGTATAAACCAAAAAATTCAATTTACAATCGGTTTATTTGATGGAGACAATGAAAAATTCAGTCAATTCATCAATTTTTTAGAAAAAGAATTATCTGAGGAAAATTGGGAAGAGCATATTATCAACAAATATCCTCATTTTTTAGATGATTCCTGCATT
>JBJOIA010000238.1:0-7435 GCA_046047395.1 Bacteroidota bacterium
TCAAGATTTTGTCCGACAAAAAACAAGTATTTGAAAAGTGCAAATTTTCAGGAAAATTAACTAAAGAAAATGTTCAAAAATTCCTTTTAGAAACCAATCTTTGGTGGATAATTCAACAAAGGCCATTTGGTTGTATCGCTAATCCAAATGATACGCCGAAGGGGATTTTTATTTCCGGTTTTGATTCCTCACCCCTTGCACCAGACTTAAGTTATTTAATCCAAGGAAATCAGGAGGCATTCAATAAAGGACTTGAAATGATTCATGCCCTTGCGGATGGGAATTTACATATTGGAGCCAAAAAAGATACAGAAGCCTTATTTAAACTAGGAGAAATTCATGAATTCTCTGGGCCACATCCTTCAGGAAATGTTGGTATTCAAATTCACCATATTTCACCTGTAATGCCAGGACAATTAGCATGGACGGTGGATGTTCAAAATATCTTATTGCTAGGGAATATCCTTATAAATGGAGAATTCAATACAGAGAGAATTATTCCAATAACGGGATCGCAAGTAAACAATCCAGAATATTTAAAATTAAAAATTGGTCAATCTCTTGCTTCAATATATAATAGATATACCCAAAGAGATGAAAACCGTTATATTCAAGGAAATGTCCTAACAGGGAAATCATCATCAGAAGACGATTTTCTTTCCTATCATTCAAAACAATTAACGATAATCCCTGAGGGAAGGTATAAGGAATTTATGGGTTGGGTTTTACCCTCATTTGAAAAACTTAGTCTTTCAAAAACTTTATTCTCTTGGATTTTAAAAAATAAAAAATTCAAAGTTGATACCAATACCCATGGAGAACAAAGGCCATTTGTGGTATCTGGGCAATATGAAAAAGTTTTACCAATGAATATTATGCCTGTTCAATTATTAAAAGCAATTCTTGCAAAGGATATTGAAAAAATGGAGGCCTTAGGAATTACCGAGGTAATAGAAGAAGATTTAGCACTTTGTGAATTTGTCTGTTCCTCGAAAATAGATGTTCAAAAAATTCTAAGAGAAGGTTTAGATTTATTAAAATCAGAAAGTTAATATGAAATTATTAAAAAATATTTTTGATGGTCTAAGACCAAAATTTGAAAAAGGTGGAAAGCTCGAAAAATATCATCCAGTATTTGAGTCATTTGAAACTATCTTTTTTGTTCCTGATGAGACCACTAAATCAGGGGTACATATCAAAGATGGGGTAGATTTAAAAAGAACCATGGTAACAGTAATATTTGCCCTTGTACCATGTCTAATTTTCGGCATGTGGAATGCTGGGTACCAACATTATTTAGCATATGGAATTGAATCGAGCATAATAGATAATTTACTTTTTGGCGCAGAAAAAATTCTACCAATTTTAGCTGTATCTTATACTGTAGGGTTAGGCGTTGAGTTTATATTTGCTGTAAAAAGAGGTCATTCTCTTAGTGAAGGTTATCTAGTAACTGGGTTATTGATTCCTCTAACCCTACCCGTAACCATCCCCTTATGGATGGTGGCACTTTCAGCCATTTTTTGTACCGTCTTAGGAAAAGAAATCTTTGGAGGAACAGGATATAATTTCATGAATCCTGCCTTATTGGCTCGAGCATTTTTATTTTTTGCTTTTCCCGCTTATATGTCTGGAGAAATATGGGTCGATTTAAGTCCTGAAGAAGGCCATGCTCTTGTAGATGCATTTTCTGGTGCAACAAATTTGGTGGCATTTGATTCAAATTTTCATCAAATTCAGCCTTGGGAGGATTTGTTTCTTGGATTTGAAAAAGGATCAATTGGTGAAACATCTGTATTGGCCGCCTTGATTGGAGCCGCGGTATTAATGTTTACGGGGGTTGGAAGTTCCAGAATTATTATTTCCGTATTTCTTGGAGGATATTTAACGGGATTATTGATGAATATTTTGGCTCCTGCAGATAATTTAAATCATGCCATGCACATGCCAGCTTTAAATCACCTATTAATTGGCGGATTTGCCTTTGGAGCAATATTTATGGCAACCGACCCTGTTTCTGCAGCGCATACCCCACAAGGTAAAATTATTTATGGATTATTAATTGGAGCATTTACCGTTATTTTAAGAGTTTTTAATCCAGCCTATCCAGAGGGAATGATGTTAAGTATTTTATTATTCAATGTATTTGCCCCGTTAATAGATCATATTGCTGTTCAACAACATATAAAAAAGAGATTAAAAAATGCACAATAATCGATATACCTTTATTTATGCAATTGGCTTATCCGTACTGACAGCCATCATTTTGGTTCTAACATCAGAAACTTTGAAGCCATTACAAGATTCAAACTTGGCCTTGGATACAAAAAAGAATATCCTAAAGTCAGTTTTAATTGAATCGGAAAATGCACAAGAAATAGAATCTATTTATTCAGAAAGAATTGAAGAATTGGTTTTGAACGACCAAGGTGATCAAATGGATATCGATATTTCAACGGTAAATTTAAAAAATGAAATTAACAAGGATCCTTCTCAAAGAAATTTACCACTTTATATTTACACAGAGGATAATGGGAATAAATCCTACGTAATTCCTTTAAGGGGGGTAGGCCTTTGGGGCCCTATTTGGGGATATATCGCAATAAATCAGGATTTCAATTCGATTAAAGGAGCATTCTTCGATCATAAGTCTGAAACCCCAGGATTAGGGGCAGAAATTGCAGAAAAACCGTTTCAAACCCAATTTCAAAATAAAAAAATCTTATCCGAATCTGGAGAATTCGTAAGTGTTAATGTAATGAAACTTACTGCAAAATCAAATTTAACTTCTGATAATAGAGTAGACGCAATTTCGGGAGGAACTATAACATCTACAGGTACAGATAATATGATAAAAAATTGTGTGAAACCTTATTTAGCATATTTTAAAAAAATAAAAAATTAAGTCATGGCAGGGAATAAAAATTTAAAAATCATTACTGATCCACTCGATGATAATAATCCGATTACCGTCCAGGTTTTGGGAGTTTGTTCAGCATTAGCAGTAACGGTGCAGGTAAAACCTGCGATTATTATGGCTTTAGGAGTAATGTTTGTTACTGGCTTTTCCAATTTAATCATCAGTTTGATTAGAAAATCAATCCCCAATAGAATTCGAATTATCGTACAATTAATTGTCGTAGCTACCCTTGTAACAATTGTGGATCAAGTGTTAAAAGCTTATTTATTCGATATAAGTAAAAAACTTTCCGTATTCGTTGGATTGATAATTACCAATTGTATCGTTATGGGACGTTTAGAAGCATTTGCCTTAGGAAACAAACCCATGCCGGCTTTACTAGATGGACTAGGTAATGGATTTGGTTATGGAATAATCTTGGTAATTGTTGCTTCGGTAAGAGAAATTTTTGGTGCAGGAAAATGGTTTGGAATTCAAGTGATTCCAGACTGGGCATACGAACATGGCTATGTAAATAATGGATTAATGATGCTTCCTCCGGCTGCATTATATATCATTGGAATTATTATTTGGGTACAAAGATCAAGAAACAAGAAATTAGAAAATATATCATAAAGGCATGGAGCATTTAGTAAGTTTATTTGTAAGGTCAATTTTTGTAGATAATGCAATTTTTGCGTTCTTTTTGGGTATGTGTTCTTATTTGGCGGTATCAAAAAAAATAAAAACTGCCTTTGGTTTAGGTTTAGCGGTAATTTTTGTAATGGTTTTAACGACCCCTTTGAATTATATAATCCTAAATTATTTATTAAAAGATGGAGCCTTAGCTTGGATTCATCCATCATTAAGAACGGTAGATTTAACCTTTTTAGCTTTTATCTTATTTATATCAACTATTGCAGGAGCCGTCCAATTAGTAGAGATGATTGTAGAAAAATTCGCACCAGCCTTATATAGTTCTTTGGGAATTTTTCTCCCATTAATAACCGTAAATTGTGCCATATTAGGAGCTTCTTTATTCATGCAGGAAAGGGAATATAATTTCTCTGAAACATTTGTTTTTTCCTTTGGTACAGGAATCGGTTTCTTTTTAGCAATCGTTTTATTAGCATCCATCAGAGAGCGATTACAATATTCCAAAATCCCTCCAGCATTGCAAGGATTAGGAATGGCAATGATTGTAACGGGATTGATGGCAATTGCATTTTTAAGTTTTTCAGGAATTAAATTATAAGAAATATGCTACCAATTATTCTTAGTAGTTCGTTGGTCTTCATCTTAGTAATCGTTGTTTTTGTCTTTCTAATTCTTACGGCCAAAGCAAAATTGTTACCACAAGGAGATGTAAAAATTATTATTAATGGGGATGCCAATGCAGCTCTTACAGTTTCACCAGGAGATACCCTATTGAATACTTTAAGTGCAAATAATTTATTCTTACCTTCTGCCTGTGGAGGTGGAGGAACCTGTGCGATGTGTAAATGCCAGATTTTTAGTGGTGGAGGAGAAGTTTTACCAACAGAAACCAATCACCTTAACCGAAAGCAGGTTTCAGAACATCGAAGATTGGCCTGCCAAGTGAAGGTGAAAGAAGATATGGAAATTCAAATTCCAGATGAAGTATTTGGGGTAAAGAAATGGGAATGTGAAGTTGTATCGAATTATAATGTTGCCTCATTCATCAAAGAATTTCACGTAAAATTACCAGAAGGGGAAAATTTAGATTTTGAAGCTGGAGGATATATTCAAATAGATGTTCCTAAAACTCAAGTAGATTATAAGAATATCGATATTACCGCACATCCAGAACACCACGAATCTGCGGATAAATTTCAAACTGAATGGGATAATTTCAAACTTTGGGATTTAAAAATGAAGAATGATGAAGAAATATTCCGCGCCTATTCTATGGCTAATCATCCAGCAGAAGGAAATAATATTAAATTAACCATTCGTGTAGCAACTCCTCCTTTTGATATGGCAAAAAAAGGATGGTCTGATGTAAATCCAGGAGTTTGTTCTTCTTATATCTTTAGTAGAAAACCAGGAGATAAAGTGACTATTTCTGGTCCATATGGAGAGTTTTTCATTAAAGAAACAGAAAATGAAATGTTGTATATTGGAGGAGGAGCAGGTATGGCACCTATGCGATCCCACCTATTTCATTTATTCCATACCTTAAAAACCAAAAGGAAGGTAACCTTCTTCTATGGAGGAAGAACTAAGAGAGAATTATTTTATATGGAAGATTTCAAGAAAATTGAAAAAGACTTTCCTAACTTTAAATTCTTTATTGCTCTTGATAATCCATTGCCTGAAGATAATTGGACTGTAAAAAAAGATATTAATGACCCAAATGGTGATGGCTTTAAAGGATTTGTTCATAATGTGGTAATTGATGAATTTTTGAAAAAACATGAAAGTCCGGAGGATATTGAATTATATTTTTGCGGACCACCAATGATGAACAAATCCGTATTAAAAATGGCAGAGGACTGGGGAATACCCGATGAAAATGTATCATTTGATGATTTTGGTGGCTAAAATTAGACTATATATTTTTGGATTGTTTATAGGTTTTCTCTCTTGTGAAAGTCCGAAAGAATATCGTGAAATTCAAGGCGAGGCGCAAGGTTCAACCTTTTCAATCATTTATGAAAATACTGCTAATCAGGACTTCACCGAATCCATTTTTGAAATATTCCATTCAATGGATTCTAGCATGTCTTTATGGAAACCAGAATCCATTATTTCACGAGCAAATCAGGAAATAGACTCCATCGAAGTAGATTCCTATTTCAAAGAGGTTTTTATTAGATCCAATTATTATTATGAATTGAGTGAGGGATTATTCGATCCGAGCATTGGGCCATTATTGAATAGATGGGGGCTTGCTAGTAAAAAACAAACTACCATACCAAATGAGGAGGAGATAAATAATCTAAAAAAATTAATAGGATTCAACCATTGGAGTTTAAAAGGAAACTGGCTATTCAAGGATAATAAATCTATAGAGATTGATTTTAACGCAATTGCTCAAGGTTATACGGTAGATGTTTTAGCAGAATTTTTAGAAAAAAATGGCATAGAAAACTATTTGGTTGAAGTAGGGGGTGAACTTAGAACAAAAGGAAAAAATAGTAGAGGGGAAAAATGGACAATTGGGATAGAAAAACCAGATTATAATCTAGGAGGAGAGGTAAATTCTATAGAAAATATAATAAGTATCTCTGGCAAATCCTTAGCAACCTCTGGATCTTATAGAAAATTCATCGAAACTGGTGGAAAAAAATATAGCCATACGATTAATCCAAAAACAGGAAGACCAGTAGAACATCATATGCTAAGTGTTTCAGTAATAACCGAAAAAGCAATAGATGCTGATGCACTTGCCACTTATTTTATGCTAATCGGAGAAGAAAAAACCTTGGAATATGCAAATAAAAATGGTATTGCCATTCATTGCATTATCGCTAGTGAATCCGAAAAATATAAAATATTAGAATCAAAGAAATGGAAAGAATTGAAAAACTAATTACATCTCATTTTCTTGGCAAGGTTCTCCGGCTTTTCTTCCACAAACCCCACAAACAGCCCCTTCAGATTGTAACATAGGATTATTATTGGCACAAGTACCTTTAAATTCCCCATTTTTCACCAATAAAACTCGAATAGCCAAGGATGCAATAGCCAATAATAAGACAATTAGAGTAACTATAAGTAATTTCATAATAAGCATTTATACTAAAAGTACAAAAAAAAATTTAAAAGATTATATTTATTTGATTTTTTTTATTATATTCCAAACTAATTAATAATCACAATTATGGTAACCAAAATTCAAACCCTGCTAGAAAAAAGAAAGATACAATTAGTACTTTCTGTAAAAAAAGATACATCAGTTATTGATGCCTTATCAATTATGGCTGAACATGGAGTTGGTGCCTTATTAATCATGGAGGGTGAAGAATTATTGGGAATTTTTTCCGAAAGAGACTATGCTAGAAAAGGAATTATACAAGGAAGAAAGGCAAAATCTACTACTATGGAGGAGGTTATGACGAAAAATGTATTGACTGTTTGCCATACCCAAACAACAAAAGAATGCATGGAAATCATGGAAGAAAATAATATTCGTCACTTGCCTGTTATTTCCGAGGATAATAGAGTAGTTGGTTTATTAAGTATGAAAGATATTGTTCGTTCTATGATTCAAGAACAAAGACAACATATTAATTATTTAGAATCTTATATTTCAGGAGGAATCAATTTAAATATGTAATTTTTTTAAAATAGTATCCTGAATCTTAGAGGTGGTCGATTCAATCCTAAGAAATTTGGTCTAAAGTGCTAATATTGTACTAATTACTATAAGCACTTTTGAAATGAAAAAACTAATATTCTTAACTATTACCAGTTTCTTTATTTATTCCTGTATTTCACAAGATGAGTTTGTAATGACGGAACCAATTGTAAATAATGTTCTGGATACAACTGTTACAACGGACACAAATC
>JBJOIA010000239.1:0-7833 GCA_046047395.1 Bacteroidota bacterium
TATATTCATAAATAATTCCAAATCTTTGAATTTAGGGAATCCTCCCCTCTTTAGCCCACGATTTAAATCGTGGGCTAAAATATATTCATAAATAATTCCAAATCTTTGAATTTAGGAAATCTCCTCCCCTCCTTAGCCCACGATTTAAATCGTGGGCTAAAATATATTCATAAATAATAACAAATCTTTGAATTTAGGGAATCCTCCCCTCCTTAGCCCACGATTTAAATCGTGGGCTAAAAATATATTCATAAATAATTCCAAATCTTTGAATTTAGGGAATCCTCCCCTCTTTAGCCCACGATTTAAATCGTGGGCTAAGGAAATTATTCCAAGGTAAGATTATCAGTTTTTTTTGAAATTTATTTTATTAATAATTTTAAATTATGTCAAAATAGTTAAAAAATGGCACATTCTTTAAATCAGGTTTGGATTCATGCTGTGTGGGGAACTAAATATAGAGAACCAATTATTAATGAAAAAATCGATAAATGTCTTTATAAATTTATTAAATATGAATTCATAAAATTAAAATGTTTTGTTGAAGAAATAAATGGAACAGAAGACCATATCCATGTTTTATTTTCCTTGAATAGGTCACTTTCTATTTCAAAAATTATCCGCCAGGTAAAAGGAAGTAGTGCTCATTTTTTTAACAATTCTAATTTATTACAAATTTCATTTTATTGGCAAACGGGATATAGCGTTTTTTCTGTTTCAAAAAAAGATTTAAAATACATTAAAAAATATATATTAAATCAAAAAAGTCATCATTCAAATAATAAAATAATCAGATCATTAGAAATTTAATCCTCCCCCCCTTTAGCCCATGATTTAAATCGTGGGATGAAAATGCAGTTTTTTTATTACATTTGTAATTAGAAAAATGATAATCTATGGAAATTCAAAATCAGCAACCACAATTTGCTCCATTTGAATTGACCAAAGAGTTCTTAGAAGAAGTTATTCTTTTAATAGATTCTGATAAAAAAGATGAATTAAAAATAATCTTCGAAGATCTGCATCCGGTTGATATCACTACTGTTCTCTATGAGCTAGATGGCCCTCAGAGCAAGTATATCATTCAATTAATTGAAACCAAAGATGCAGCGGAAATTATTTCTTCCCTTGATTCCGACGATCGTAAAAAATTCCTAAAAAACTTTAGTTCCGAAGAAATTGCCACCTATATCAATGAAATTGATTCTGATGATGCGGTGGATATTCTCAACGAACAAGCCGTTAAGGTTAGAGAGGAAGTCATTGCACTACTGCCAGATAGAGAACAAGCAAGATTCATTATCGATTTAATGCATTATGATGAAGATTGCGCAGGTGGCTTAATGCAAAAGGAATTAATAAAAATCAACGTAAAATCAACCGTTACTGAATGCGTTGAGGAAATTAGAAGACAGGCCGAAGAAGTAGAGAAAGTTTATACGGTTTATGTGGTAGATGACGACGGAATTTTATTAGGATTCCTTTCGATTAGAGATATTGTTATCGCTAAAAGAGGCTCTAAAATTGAAGATATTTATGACCCGGAAATCGTTTCGGTTATGACCTATACCGATGGAGAAGAAGTAGCCAATTTAATGCAAAAATACGACTTCGAATCCATCCCTGTAACCAATATTCAAGGTAGATTATTAGGAAGAATTACGATTGATGACGTAATCGACTTCATAACTGAGACTGCTCAAGAAAATGTACAAGCCATCACAGGTTATTCAGAAGATGTAGAAGAGGATGACTCCGTATGGCGCTTGGTACGTGCCCGTTTACCCTGGCTGATTGGTGGAATGCTTGGAAGTTTTTTGGCCGCAAAAATAATTGATCAATACAATGATCAAATTTCTAAGATACCTGCAATTTCAGCTTTTATCCCCCTTATTGGTTCTACAGGAGGAAATGTAGGTATTCAGTCTTCATCCTTAATCGTTCAATCTCTGGCAGATAAAAATTCTGGACTAGACAATTCACTTTGGACACGTCTACAGAAGGTTTTAATTGTTGCCATAATGAATGGCTTAATCGCAAGTATTTTCACCTTCGGATTTTCCTTAATGATCGATGGTGGAGAAATATTATTATCCTCAACAGTTAGTTTATCGATATTTTCTGTAGTACTTTTGGCCTCTTTGATGGGTACAATCACCCCACTAATTTTAAATCGGATGAATATTAATCCAGCAATTGCGAGTGGCCCATTTATTACCACGACAAATGATATTCTCGGATATGGCGTTTATTTCCTAATTGTTTACCTCCTATTATAAATGATTGCCCTGATACAAAGAGTTTCGGAAGCAAGCTTATCTATCAACTCCCAAGTTTATTCTTCCATTGGGAAAGGATTTCTTGTATTACTAGGAATTCATGAATCCGATACCGAAAAAGATGTGGTTTACCTATCCAAAAAGATTTCAGGATTAAGAATTTTTTCTGATGAAGCAGGCAAAATGAACCTATCCCTTCAACAAGTAGAGGGCGAGATATTATTAGTAAGTCAGTTTACCCTATTTGCTGAAACAAAAAAAGGAAATCGACCAAGTTTTATCGAAGCTGCTAAACCTGAAATAGCTATCCCCCTTTATGAGAAAATGATTCAAAGCCTCCAAGAAAATTTTCAAAATAAAATTCAAACAGGTAAATTCGGAGCAGATATGCAAATAAATTTAGTCAACGATGGCCCAGTTACCATTATAATCAACTCAAAGGATGGAAATTAATGACGCACAAAAAATTGTGGATGATTGGATAAAAACACATGGTGTAAGATATTTCAGTGAATTGACGAATATGGCCATCTTAACAGAGGAAGTAGGTGAAGTGGCAAGGATTATTTCCAGAAGATATGGAGATCAATCAGAAAAGGAATCTGATAAAAATAAATCACTGGAAGAAGAATTGGCAGATGTTTTATTCGTTTTAATATGCATAGCCAATCAAACTGGAATAGATTTAACCCAGGCTTTAAAAGATAATTTAGAGAAAAAAACCAAACGAGATTCTCAAAGACATAAAAATAACCCCAAACTTCAATAAAATGAAAATTGGAATTTTAGACGGATTTACCCTTTTTCAAAATGATATAAACAAGAATGTTTTTAACCAATTTGGAGAAGTGATTTATTTAGATAGAATCGAAAACCAAATCATACCTGAAAATATTCTCGATTCAGAAATTCTAATCACCAATAAATTTGTTTTAAATAGAGAAAATATCCCTCAATTTAAAAATCTAAAAAAAATTATCGTTTCTGCCACAGGAATAAATTGTATTGATAGCGAATATTGTAAAGAAAAGAATATTCCTGTAAGAAACGTGCCGGGCTATGGAACAGAATCCGTAGCACAACATGCCTTCTCCCTTATTTTACATTATACCAATCATGTTGCCCTACATATGGATTCTGTTCGAAAAGGGGATTGGACAAAAAATCCAGATTTTTGTTATCAAATCAAACCAATTATTGAATTAAAGGACAAAACCCTTGGAATTATTGGTTTAGGTGCCATCGGAAAAGCCACAGCAAAAATTGCAGAAGCATTCGGGATGAAAATAATTTATTCCCATACCAAGGATTTAAAAAATCAATATCCCTATAAAAATTTAGATCAATTATTTTCTGAATCCGATTTTATCAGCTTAAGTTGTCCTGCCACAAAAGACAATATTGGCTTTATTAATGCAGAAGCTTTTTCGAAAATGAAAAAAAATGCCGTATTAATAAATACGGCAAGAGGACTATTAATTAATGAAAATGATCTTGCAGACGCATTAAAGTCGAATAAAATTGCAGCAGCCTTATTAGACGTTTTAGAAACCGAACCACCTTCAGCAAATAATCCATTAATTCATCTAGATAACTGTTTTATTACCCCTCATAACGCATGGATGAGCTATGAAGCAAGAATGAGAATCATCGATATAATTAACTACGAACTAAGAGGGAAAAGTGAAGCGAATAAATAAATAAGAATTAAAAAACTTATAATTCATAACAGGGCGGCTGCCGGTTCGTAATTCGTAGTTCGTAGTTCGTAACCACCCCGTCTGCTTCGCAGCCACCCCTCCACGGAGGGGAATACTATGCTTCGCATGAACTCATAGTTCATAATTCATGGCACGTCCTTCTTAATTCGTAGTCCGTCGTTCGTAATTCGTAACTCGTAGTCCGTAATTCGTAACTCGTAGTTCGTAATTCGTAACTATTTTCTTTCCATTTGTCGATGCTCCAATTTCATTCCCATTTCTTTACCGTGCATTTTATCCGGAACAATTGGGTGATATAAAGCAATTTCAACACATTTTGGATTTAAGGCTTGAATAGTTTCATGGCGAATATCAAATTCCATTTCACCTTTAACTTCCATATATTCTTCCTCAGAGATACCATTTCGGTCTTCTTGATTTTTAAATTTTACTAAATGAGAGACTTCAGGACCACCTAATATTCCTCCTTCCCAAGAAACAACAGTACCCCCATAATTCCAATCGAAACCAGAAATAGTAAAGTGCATTTTGTTTACCTCTTGAACTTGCTTTAAATCTTGACCTAAATATAAACCTGAATCCGTTTTCCATTCAGAACCTTCTCCTGCAATTTTTACATCTTGAATTTGATCCCCCCTATAAAATATCTGAACCTGATTTACGGTATTTGGATATAAAATACTAGCTTCTAAAGTATCCATCTGATAGACAATCTGGGTATCTAAAACCAGATTTTCCTGACCATAACGGGCAATTAAATTTTCTTTTGTACCACAGTTTAATACTTCATTTAAACTTTTATCCGGGATAATACTAGTTTGATCTTGATTTTCTTTTGAAGTACAGGAACCTAATAAAAATAAGGACCCTAAAATGAATGATTTACCTATAATTTGCATTTGATTGAATAATTTGTTGTGACAAATTTACAAAAAAAAAAGATTTTATTTAAATTCCCTTTAAGAAGTCTAAACCTATTAAATGAATCCTGAAAAACTAAACCAATTATTTTTAAAATTTCAAAACCTGAAAATCGCAGTTCTTGGCGATTTTGCATTAGATTTTTACTATGACCTTCAAAAAGATTCTAGCGAATTATCCTTGGAAACTCAAGAAATTGTCTACTTTGGAAGAAAACCAAGAATTAGTCTTGGAGCAGCAGGAAATTTATCCAAAAACCTAAGAAACCTGGGAGTAAAAGTAGATTGTTTTGGCATAAAGGGAGATGATATTTTTGGTAGAGAATTGGATTTTCAACTAGAAAAAATAGGCCTAGGAAATTTTCTGAAAAAGGAAGCATTGATCGATACAACTGTTTATACAAAACCATTAATCAAAGAAAAAGAATCGAATCGAATAGATTTTGGAACGAATAATTTCCAATTAAAGGAATTTAAAAAACGTATTTTAGATGATTTAATATCTCGTCAGGAAGACTATGATTTTATACTATTAAATGAACAAATTAATGAACCATTTCTTGGATTAGAAGAAATAATTTATTTAGAAAAAAACCTGAATCCTAAAAAAGTAATGGGTGATTTTCGTAAAAATGGGAAATGGGTAAATCAATTTTCCTTAAAATTAAATTTAGAGGAATTTAATAGATTAAAAAATAATCATTTAAGTGATGAGAATATCTCAAAAATAAAAATAGGCTTAGAGCATTTTATTGAAGGAAGAGATAAATTTCTATTATTAACTCTTGGAAAAAGAGGAATTATTTTTAAAAATTCTCAGGAAATTTACCATGAAGAAGGCATAAAAACAGAAAAAGAAATTGACATTGTAGGGGCAGGAGATATGGTTTTTGCAAGTTTTGCAGCATCTACGGCTGCAGGTTCCAATCCGCAGGATGCCTTAGTTTTGGCAAACATGGCTGCCTTTATTTCAATTCACCAAATTAATTCAACAGGCAATGTTTTTCCAAAAGATATTATATCTTTAAATAATAATCTAAACTTATGAATCTAGAAAAACTCTATTCATTAAAAAATGAATTAAAGGATTATGCCGAAAATTCCTTGCTTCCTTTTTGGGCAAATAATTGTAAAGATTCCAATTATGGGGGCTATAATTCGCATTTTGATGAATTCGGGAAAGATCCTGGCACAGATGAAAAATCCTTAATTGCCCAATCACGTTTAGTATTTACCTTTTCCCAAGCCTATAGAAAAGGTTTTGGTGGAAAAGTGATGAAAGAATTGGCAGAGCATGGAGTAAATTTCCTCCTAGAAAAAATGTGGGACCAAGAAAATGGCGGATTCTATTGGCTCCTAGATAGAAAAAATAATATTCTAAACGCCCAAAAAATCGGATATGGACATAGTTTTTGTATTTATTCTTTGAGTGAATATTATTTGGCAACAGGAGATCAAAGAGGTTTAGAATATGCTGAAAAGGTATTCGATCTTTTGCAAAAATTTGCAGTTGATACGAATTATGGTGGTTACTGGGAATTTTTCAATGAAAAATGGGAATTAATGGGGCCCGGTTCTGCTGGTGGCGATAGAAAAACCTTGGATGTTCACATGCACCTAATGGAAGCTTTTACAACCCTTTATGAAGCAAGTGGCAAGGAAATTCATCGAAGAAAATTAAAAGAATCCATCGATATTCTGATACAAAAAATCATGCATCCTGAATATGGAACAGGTATCCCGCAATTTTGGAGAGATTGGAAAGTAGCTCCTCAAATAAAATTTGATGTAGTTTGGGGCTGGGATCGGTTCAATCCTGATGGACAAAAAAATGATGCAACCGATAATACCTCTTACGGACATAATGCAGAATTCGGTTGGTTATTAAGAAGGGCAATTGAAATCGGAAAATTCAATCTAAAAGAATACCAAGACCCCATTCTTAAGGCCTATGAGCATACCTATAATTTTGGAATCGACTGGGAATATGGAGGAGTTTTTGTGGAAGGTTCGCATTCTGGTAAGGTATATGACCAAGAAAAGGAATTTTGGCAACAAGCTGAAGTAATGATTGGAATGCTAGATGCTTTCCAATTATTCAAAAATGAAAAATATTTAGAGGCCTATGAAAATGTACATCGATTTGTAATGGACAAAGGCATAAATAAAAATGTAGGCGAATGGTGGCCATTACTCACTAGAGAGGGTGAACCAATTTGGCGACATACCTCCCATTCTTGGAAAATTAATTATCATAGTGTACGTGCTGTGATAGAATCCTATTTAAAACTAGAAAATATTATTAATCATGCTTAAAAAAATACCCTTTTCTGTCTGGATTATCCTTGGAGTAGCAATTGCGATGTTTTACCCAGAGCCATTTAAAGAAATCAATGGAATATCCACTAAAATTTTCATTATCCCTTTACTCCAAATCATTATGGTGGGTATGGGGGCAGTTATGACAATCAACGATTTTAAATCCATATTAATACAACCCAAAGCGGTCATTATTGGAGTGATTTGTCAGTTAACCATCATGCCAATAGTAGGATTATTGGTAGTACAATTTTTTAATTTTCCACCTGAAATAGCTGCAGGAATCATATTAATTGGTTCCATGCCCGGTGGATTGGCATCTAATGTGATGACCTATTTGGCAAGGGCAAATATCGCCTTATCCGTAACACTTACCTCTGTCTCAACATTGCTATCTGCTTTAGTAACTCCCTTTTGGATGAAAGTATTGGCTAATCAATATATCGAAATTGATTTTTGGAAAATGTTTTGGGAGATCATTCAATTAATCATTTTACCTATTGGAATAGGTGTTTTATATCGAATTATTTTTAAAGATCGATTTAAGTTTATCGACAATAATCTTTCAAGAATATCCATGTGGGGAATAGCGAT
>JBJOIA010000240.1:0-7733 GCA_046047395.1 Bacteroidota bacterium
CCTAGAATTAAAATTAAACAAGGAATAATAAATAACATTACCAGAACAGTTGTTTCACTAATCACTCCATATATTAGAATTGAAGCAATAGATATAACTGAAAGAAGAAAATAATAGATATTATTCCCGTTAAAGATTCCAAAATGAATTATCTGATTATTTGTACGAAAAACTGAAAGAATTACCTTGTTGAGATTGAATATAGGTATTAATAAGAGAAAGGCTAAGAATATCTCAAACGTAATATTCTCGTCTGTTTTAAATATTTTGAATAAGAAAAGATCTTTGAAAGGGAGCAAACAAATGATTGTTATAGAAGATAGTAAAATTACTATTTTAAGTATTCTCCAAATTTCAAATCTATTATTTTCATCTGTGTTTATAGGAAAACGTTTAAGTATTAGTGTGTGCATGCCGAATGAAGGGATGATTCCTAAAATGTTAACTGCTGAAATAACTAGATTAATCCATCCCCAAACTTTTATATCCCCCCAATTTATTATTAGATACATTGCGAGGTATGTAAAAAGGATTCCTCCTATCCTAAGAGAAAATACCTTTACAATATCTCCTCCTGTTTTGGTTTTAAGCTTAGACTTTAATTCTTCAAACATATTAACTTGAAGTCAAATCAAAATCAATTAAGTAACAAAGTGTTATAATAACTGAATGGCTTTGAAACAAATTGAAGGTTAACAAATACTATAATCTTGCATCTACTGACTCTCTGTCTATAAGCCCCTTGGTATCATAGATCACTGTGTTTTCTGTTGTTTTAATCGAATTAAAGTCAATGGAAATAAATTCATCGTGGGCTACAGCTATTATTATAGCTTCATACTTTTTGCCATTTAAATTTGAATTGATGTTAATATTGTATTCAAATTTAACTTCATCGGGATCTGCCCAAGGATCGTAAACATCTACTTTTAAACCATATTCATTAAGTTCATTGTATATATCAATTATACGAGTATTACGTATATCAGGACAATTCTCTTTAAATGTAAACCCTAGGATTAGAGCTTTGGAACCCTTTATTTTTAGCCCCTTTTTGATCATAAGTTTGATTACCTTATTACTTATAAACATACCCATGTTATCGTTTACTCGTCGACCAGAGAGAATTACAGCTGGGTGGTATCCAACTTGCTCGGCTTTAAATGCTAGATAATAAGGATCTACACTAATACAGTGCCCTCCAACTAGTCCTGGTTTAAATTTTAGAAAGTTCCATTTGGTTCCAGCAGCACTTAACACATCTTCGGTGTCAATTCCTATCTTCTCAAAGATTATCGCAAGTTCGTTTACAAAAGAAATATTCAAATCTCTTTGAGCATTCTCGATAGCCTTTGAAGCTTCAGCAACTTTCATATTCGGTGCCCTATGAGTTCCAGCAGTGATTATAGATTTATAAAGCTGATCAACAACATTTGCACTCTCAGTTGTAGATCCTGAAGTTACCTTAACAATAGTTGTAAGGGTATTTACTTTATCTCCAGGATTGATCCTTTCAGGAGAATAACCACAATAGAAGTCTTTATTAAACTTTAGCCCACTAACATGCTCCAATATTGGAACGCATACTTCTTCTGTGCACCCGGGGAATACAGTGCTTTCATAGATTACTATATCTCCTTTTTTTAGTATCTCTCCAATCATTGTGGAGGCATTTTCCAAAGGTTTTAGATTTGGTGTTTTGAAAGCATCAATAGGGGTGGGAACGGTAACGATGTAGACATTACATTGCTTTATTGACTCTAGATTAGAGCTAAAAGAAAGACAAGATGAACTTTGTATTTGTTCTTTAGACGCTTCTCTTGTTTTGTCCACCCCATTTCTTAGCTCATCAATCCTCTTAGTATTAATGTCAAATCCTATTGTTTCATATTTTTTTCCAAACTCTATTGCTAATGGAAGACCAACATAACCTTGGCCAATAATTGCGATTTTATAAATTCCTTGTTTCATATTTCTCATTTAATCATACCAGCACCGACCGTTTCATAGGTATTAGGATTAATTATTATGAAACTTCCTGTGCTTCTATTCTGAGTGTATTTGTCATAATAAATTGGTTTCGCAAGTCGGAATTTTACTCTTCCAATTGCATTTAATCCTAATTCTTTAATTCCTTCCTTTCGATGTAAGGTATTGATGTCTATTTCATATTCAACTTCTTGTACTAAAGCCTTTACTTCTTGTGTTGTGTGTTTTATTATAACTTTATTACCATAAACAAGGGGCGCATTATTCATCCATGTAACTATTGCTTCAATATTCTGCTCTTGATTAGGTTGATTATTCTCTCGAACAATCATATCTCCTCTAGAAATATCTATGTCGTTTTCTAAAGTCATTGTAATGGACATAGGAGGAAATGCTTCGTCAACTTGATCCATTCCAATAAAAAGCCCACTAATTTTCGACTTGAAACCTGCTGGTAGCACAATTATATTATCTCCAATTTTAAAAATGCCACCTTCTATACGGCCTGAATATCCCCTAAAATCCTGAAAATCTTCCCTATGAGGACGAATTACAGATTGTACTGGAAATCTGCAATCAATTAGATTTAAATCACTGCTTATGTGAAGATTTTCAAGCTCATTTATGAGGGTGCCACCTTTAAACCAAATCATATTATTGGATTTATTAACGACATTATCTCCAATTAAGGCAGAAATTGGAATGAATCTTACATCCTTCACATTAAGCTTTGCTGAAAATTTTTCGAAATCAAGTTTAATCTGCTCATAGATATTCTGATCATAATTGACTAAGTCCATTTTATTGACACATACAATAATATGTGGAATGCCTAATAAGGATGCTATGAATGTGTGACGATGAGTCTGTTCTTGTATTCCTTTGCGCGCATCGATTAAAATTAATGCTGCGTTTGCAGTTGATGCACCGGTGACCATATTTCTTGTATACTGTATATGACCAGGAGTATCAGCAATTATAAATTTTCTTCTAGGTGTCTCAAAATATCTGTATGCTACATCGATCGTGATTCCTTGTTCCCTTTCAGATTTTAGACCATCTGTTAAAAGTGATAAGTCCAAATAATCGAATCCTTTGGTTTTGGATGAGTGTTCAACTGCTTCTAACTGGTCTTGAAATATCGATTTTGAATCGTATAATATCCGACCAATTAATGTGCTTTTACCATCATCAACGCTCCCTGCTGTTGTAAATCTTAGTATTTTCTTTTCGTTATCCATTAAAAATAAATTTAGAAGTATCCCTGTTTTTTTCTATCCTCCATAGCTGTTTCTCCTCTTTTATCATCAGCTCTAGAACCTCTTTCTGTGGTTCTAGTAATAGCAATTTCTGTGATAATTTTATCCAATGTATCAGCTTCTGATTCAACTGCTCCAGTTATAGGCATATCACCGCAGGTTCTATACCTTACAGTAAGCTCCTTTATCTCCTCATTATTTTTAAGCTCCAAATATGGTCCTACAGCAAGAATAACGCCATTGCGAATAACACAACTCCTTTTATGAGAGAAATAAAGAGTTGGTAATTCAATATTTTCCATTCTAATATATTGCCATACATCCATTTCTGTCCAATTGGATATAGGAAAAACTCTAAAATGTTCACCGATATGTTTATTTGCATTAAATAAATTCCAAAGTTCTGGTCTCTGATTTTTTGGGTCCCATTGACCAAATGTATCGCGATGGGAGAAAAAGCGCTCTTTAGCCCTAGCTTTCTCTTCATCTCTTCTTGCACCTCCAAGAGCTCCATCAATTTTATTTTGTTCAAGACATTCTAATAGAGTTTCGATTTGCAGAAAATTTCTTGAAGCATTCACCCCAGTCTCCTCCTTTACTAATCCACGATCAATAGCAGATTGAACTGAACCTATAATTAATTCTAAACCTAAATCTTTTACCAGTTTATCCCTAAATTCTATGGTTTCAGGAAAATTATGCCCAGTATCAATATGAATAAGTGGAAAAGGAATTCTTGCAGGATAAAATGCTTTTTGAGCCAGGTGTACCAATAATATAGAGTCCTTTCCACCCGAGAAGAGCAATGCTGGGTTTTCAAAAGATGCGGCAACCTCTCTGATTACAAACATTGCTTCAGCTTCTAATTCCTTTAGGTGATCTAATGTATAACTTCCCATTTATTTGATTTTTTTGATTATTTCGTTATAAACTACCTCTGCAGCTTTCTCAATAGTAATGTCTGTTGTGTCTAGACGAATATAAGGAGACTCAGGTGCTTCGAATGGTGAAGAGATTCCAGTAAAGTCTAAGATCTCTCCAGCACGCGCTTTCGCATATAAACCTTTTATATCTCTTTGCTCACAAACCTCTAAAGGAGTATCGATAAAAATCTCTAGGTAATTATCAACACATACGATTTTTTGAACCATTTCGCGGTCTTTCGAAAAAGGAGACACAAAAGATGCACATACAATAAAACCGGCATCTAAAAGTATCTTTGACACTTCTGCAATACGACGAATGTTTTCAGATCTGTCTTCTGATGAAAATGTTAGGTTATTACACAAGCCACTCCTAATGTTATCACCATCTAATGTATAAGTCATAAAGCCTTCTATAAATAATTTCTTTTCGATTTCATTAGCAATGGTTGACTTACCAGATCCAGACAGTCCTGTGAACCACAATAATTTGGGGTTTTGTTTTAGCCTTTTGCTGCGTAAGTCCTTATTAATTCCAAATTGATATTCGGTGAGATTAGATGTCTTATTTAAACTCATTTCTTTGCTTTTTTTTCTTTCTTAATCGGTTTAGACCAAAGTTTAATCGATACCATGCTTTCTCATGTAAGTAATAAAGAACCATTTTTGAGATAGTTTCAGCACCACCAATTTTTAATCCCGTGAATGGATTACCAGAAATGATGGTGGAAATGATTACGGTGTCTGTTGTACCTATTGCTCTCCAGGTAAATGTTTTAATAAGATGTCTTTTATTAGGATTTTTTATTTTAGAATTAAACCAAACTTTCTCGTGAAAATAGAATAATATCATTTTAGTGACTATTTCAATTCCTGAGATTTTTAATCCGCTCTCCAGAGTACCGGTGAATACATAGGCCAAGAAAAGAGTATCTATACTTCCTATAATTCTCCAGGTAATAGATTTAACAATATGTCTTTTAGCTATGGCCATTTTCCTGAATTATAAAATAGGGGTTTAACAAATCTTCTTTATTGTAGATTAGCGGAGTAATTAAATCTGTTTTAGTAACAATGCAATTAGCAATAAAAGCGATAGCGTGAGCAGCAGCTGTATCCCACTCCATTGTAGGACCAAATCGAGGATAACAATTAGCACTTCCTTCTGCTACTTTACATATTTTTAATGAACTTCCAAATGAAGCCATTTTAATAGTTCCATATTCCTTTTCCTTTTCATTAACATACTCCTGTGTTTCTAAATTCATATGCGATTTTGAAACAACCAGGGTATAAATATCGGGAGGGGTCGTTTTTTTAAGATCAATGAAATTATTTGAATTCAAATCATCAAGAATCGAAATGTTCTCAACTTTGAATGATCCAAATCCTTCTTCAGCAAAATAAAGATGCTTCAATACAGGAGTATAAACTACTCCAAGGACCGGTCTTTGATCTTTAATTAGGGCAATATTTACAGTGAATTCGCCGTTTCGTTTTATGAATTCTTTGGTGCCATCAATCGGGTCTACCATCCAAAACAGGTTCCATGTTTTTCTTTCATTGTAGGGTATTTGAGCACCCTCTTCCGATAATATAGGATAATTAGATACAGATAAATGAGACTTTATAATCTCATGAGCAGCTTTATCTGCCTTAGTCAGAGGGGAATTATTGTCTTTAATTTCTATTGCAAAATCTTCGCCATTATAAATTTCCATTATGACTTCACCTGCTCTAAGTGATGCTTCAATAGACAGTTTTAAATTCTCGGATATGTTCATCAGTTCCCTATGGTATAAACTTTAAACCCATGATTTTTAAGGGCGGTTTTATCAAGCAATCGTCTACCATCAAATATAAAGGCGGGCTTAAGCATTACATCAAAAATGCGAGCGTAATCATAACTCTTAAACTCATCCCACTCGGTAAGCAAAGCAATCGCATGCGCCTTATCAGTCGCCTCGTAAGGGTCGCTTACCACCTTTAAGTAACGTTCATTCTCCTCTGGACTTCGTGTGCCTAAGTAATTCAGATCGCTGAGCATTTGCGCTCTAGATGCCTTAGGGTCGTACACAGTAATCTCTGCACGTTCTTCGATAAGTGAATCAGCCACATATATAGCTGCAGACTCTCGGGTATCGTTGGTGTCTTTTTTAAAGGCCCATCCGTAAAAAGCAATCTTCTTACCAGAAACGGTATTGTATAGGCTAGAGATGATATTATCGGCAAAGCGACGCTTCTGATGATTATTCATGATAATTACTTGCTCCCAGTAATGTGCTACCTCAGTAAGCCCATAACTACGAGCAATGTAAACCAGATTGAGAATGTCTTTTTGAAAACAAGAACCACCAAAACCTACCGAAGACTTTAAAAACTTTTTACCAATACGAGAATCAAGCCCAATAGCTTTAGCTACCTCGTCTACATTAGCATCAGTTTTTTCACACAGTGCAGAAATAGCATTGATCGAAGACACACGTTGCGCTAAAAAACGCATTAGCAACTAGTTTTGAAAGCTCTGATGACCAAACATTGGTCTGTAAGATGCGCTCTTTTGGCAACCACTGCTCATAGATCGAAGAAAGGGCATCTTTAGCTGCCTTTCCTGATGGTGTGTTATCTCCACCAATAAGCACACGATCCGCATTCAGTAAATCATCAAATGCCGTCCCCTCTGCTAAAAACTCAGGATTAGATAGAATTTCGAACTTCACACCGTTACCAGTGTATTCTAAAATGTTTTTGAGCGCCTCAGCAGTACGAACCGGCAGTGTAGATTTCTCGACAACAATCTTATTAGAATTAGCTGCCTTAGCAATTGTGCGAGCGGATAGCTCAATGTATTTTAAGTCTGCTGCTTGTCCTTTTCCCTTACCATAAGTCTTCGTAGGGGTGTTGACAGAGATAAATATGATATCTGCCTCTTCGATCGCACGCTCAACCTCGGTAGTAAAGAACAAATTCTTACCACGTTGTCTTCGCACAAGCTCAGCAAGACCAGGCTCATAAACCGGTAGCAGATCGAAATCATTATTATTCCAAAGAGCAATACGCTCAGGATTAATATCCGTTACATGTACCATTATCTCAGGACACTGCGAAGCGATCACTGTCATTGTTGGTCCTCCAACATAGCCGGCGCCAATACAACACACATTTTTTACTTTCAATTAATTGTATTTATCATCAATTCCAATAATTAGTGCTAAAATCATTTCATCACAAATTGGTCTATCTGAAATCGTATCATGAGGTTTTAGCCACTTCTTTTCTGAGACCACTAGAAGAAAACCTATGATCCCTTGAGTTGTAATAAATTTCTATTCCTTTTTGAATACAATAATCCTTACCTGTAAATGGCTTATCCTTATACTCATCCCCAATAATACGTACATCAATTTTAAAGGACTTTAAAATATCCTCTAGGTCCTGCTCATACACATATGGAATAATCTCGTCGATATGTACACATCCTTTAAGCTGAATGTAGCGCTCCACAACACTTTGAACTGGCTTGTTTTTCTGAGGTCTTTCAATAGAAGGATCCATTTGAAGA
>JBJOIA010000241.1:0-6983 GCA_046047395.1 Bacteroidota bacterium
TTGTTTGCGCCCCCGCCAGAAATTAGAATTTCAGTATTTAGACAATTATCTAAATCAATTAAATCCTTAAAGGATTTTTCAATACAATAAACGGAGTATTCCGTAAGGGTACGAATAATATCTTGGGATTCAAATTCTGAAAAATTTTGAATTATGAATTGGAAATCAAATTCTTCCGGACCGGTTGATTTAGGGTATTCTCTGTTTAGGAATGGGTGATTTATTAATGATTCCCATAATTCAGGAATCATTTTTCCGGATCTTGCAATAAGTCCATCTTGATCAAAATCTTTCTGATAGAAATATCTCATTGCAGCATCTATTAAGGTATTTCCAGGTCCAGTATCCGATAATTTTATTTCATTTGTATTTTCACTTCGGGGTAAATAAGTAAAATTCCCAATACCGCCAATATTCAATAAGATTTGATCCTTGTTGGGATTTGAAAATAGGAGATAGTCTCCATAGACCACAAGAGGAGCTCCTTCTCCACCATGAGCGATATGTTTTTGTCTGAAATCAGAAAGAGTTATTATGCCAGTTTCCTTTGAAATTATATCAGCTTCTCCAATTTGAAAGGTGGAGGATCCCATGTCAAAATTATTTTTGGGAACATGCATGATGGTTTGTCCATGGGAAGCAATTAAATCTATGGAATTATTTTCTACCTTCCATTCTTTTAAAGTTTTATTGATCATTTCTCCATGTATTCTGCCCAATTCAGCATTTAAGGCAGAAAGAAAGGGTAATTCAACTAGGCCCTTAGCAAAAACCTTTGATATTTGATTTTTTAATTCTGTGGAATATTCCACTGTTTTAAAGTATTTTAGATTCAATTTAGTGGATTTCCCAAGGCCTGTTATTTCACATAAAGCCAAATCTAAGCCATCCAAAGATGTTCCAGACATTAATCCTAAAATTAATTTTGATTTTTTATGCGAAATCTGATAAAGTTTTTCAAGGTGTTGATTCATCCAGTTTTTTGATAGGAAATTTATTAAAAAAAAATTAGGGGACACCATTCCCCTTACCCCCTGTAATTTACTTGTTTTTAATCATTATTTCAAACCATTTTCTTGATAATAATTATGCTATTCATTAAATAAAATATAATTCAACATTACTTCCCCCTTACTATCCTACTTTTCTGCAATTCTCTGATTCCTATATCCTAATATTCTTATATTCTAAAATTCTTATATTCTTTTATTTATTCTTTTATTATTTTTGCAAAATGCAATACGATATAATTATTATTGGAGGAGGAATCGTAGGATTAGCCTCAGGTTTGAGACTTCAAGAGAAGTTTCCTTCAAAATCTATTTTAATCCTTGAAAAAGAAAAATCTCTTGCTTCTCATCAAACTGGAAATAATTCCGGAGTGATTCATTCAGGGCTATATTATAAACCTGGATCATTAAAAGCCAAGAATTGTATAGATGGATATCATCAATTAGTGGATTATTGCGAGAAAAAAGATATCCCATTTGAAATAACCGGTAAAATCGTAGTAGCTTCCAATCAAGAGCAAATTCCCTTGTTGGAGAACCTATATAAACGTGGACAAGAAAATGGGCTTGAGGGAATAGAATACCTTAATCTAGAGGAGATGAGGGAGTATGAGCCACATGTATGGGGACTAAAAGGCATGTTCGTTCCTCAAACAGGTATTGTGGATTATAAGGTGGTTGCAGAAAAAATTGGAGATGATTTTCTTGAAAAAGGCGGAACTATCCGATTAGGTGAGAAAGTAATTAAAATTGCCCAGGGAACTACTGTTTCAATTGTTGAAACAGAAAATTCATCCTTTGAGGGTAAATTGATTATAAATTGTGCTGGTTTATACTCTGATAAAGTAGCTCAATTAAGTCAGAAAGATCCGATAGATGTGCGTATCGTACCTTTCAGAGGGGAATATTATAAATTAAAGCCCGAAAAGGAATACCTAGTAAAAAATCTTATTTATCCTGTTCCAGATCCTAATTTCCCTTTTTTAGGAGTACATTATACAAGAATGAAAAAAGGGGGAGTAGAGGCTGGTCCAAATGCAGTTCTTGCTTTTAAAAGAGAAGGATATAAAAAATCGAATATCGATTTTAAAGAATTATATGAAACCCTATCTTGGCCAGGTTTCCAAAAGGTAGCTGCAAAATATTATCAAACTGGCTTAGGAGAAATGTATCGCTCTTTTTCTAAAGCAGCTTTTACTAAGGCTTTACAAGTTTTAATTCCAGAAATCCAAGAATCAGACTTGGTTGATGGGGGAGCGGGTGTCCGTGCCCAAGCTTGTGATCGAAATGGAGGATTATTGGATGATTTCTCAATAATTCAAAATAAACAAATAATCAATGTACTAAATGCCCCTAGTCCTGCTGCCACTTCCTCCTTGTCTATTGGTAAAACAATTGCAGATTTAGTGAAGGAATAATTATAAAAAAAATCCTAAAAACGAATTAGATTTTGTATATTTGCGCCGCTGTAAAACACAATTTTAGATGACTTTAAATAAATTTTCAAGGACTTTAACACAAGAAATAACGAATCCCGCTGCTAAGGCAATGCTTTATGGTATTGGACTTACAAACGAGGATATGAATAAGCCACAAATTGGTATTGCTTCCACAGGTTATGAAGGGAACCCATGTAATATGCATTTAAACGGGTTGTCTGTTCATATTAAAAAAGGAATTCAGGATAATGATATGGTAGGTTTGATCTTCAATACGATTGGAGTATCAGATGGTATGACAAACGGAAATGATGGAATGTCTTATTCATTGCCATCAAGAGATATTATTGCTGATTCAATTGAAAATGTGGTTGGCGCGCAATGGTATGATGGAGTCATAACAGTGGTTGGATGTGATAAAAACATGCCCGGTGCCATGATGGCCCTGGCTCGTTTGAATCGTCCTGGTATGATGGTTTATGGAGGAACAATTCGTTCTGGACAATATAAAGGTAAAAAATTAGATATCGTTTCAGCTTTTGAGGCCTTAGGACAAAAATTTGCAGGAACTATTACTGATGAGGATTACGAGGGTGTTATTCAAAATTCAATTCCAGGACCCGGTGCATGTGGCGGTATGTATACTGCCAATACAATGGCTTCCTCCATGGAGGCAATGGGCTTGGTACTTCCAAATTCTTCTTCCTATCCTGCAACTCACGAGGGTAAAGTAGCTGAATGTTTGGCTATTGGTGCAGCAATGAAAAACCTTTTGGAGAAAAATATTTGTCCAAAAGATATCATGACTAGAAAAGCCTTTGAAAATGCCATGACAATCGTTATGGCCTTGGGTGGTTCTACCAATGCTGTTTTACATTATTTGGCGATCGCTCATTCTGCAGGAGTTGAATTTACTTTAAAAGATATTCAAGATATTTCAGATAGAACTCCATTAATCGCTGATTTGAAGCCTTCAGGAAAATATTATATGGAGGATATGCTAGAAATTGGAGGTGTTCAGGCTGTAATGAAATATTTACTGCAAGAAGGTTTAATGCATGGGGATTGTATGACAGTCACTGGTAAAACCTTAGCGGAAAATTTAGCAGATACACTTGATTTGAATTTCGAAACTCAAAAAATAATTACTCCTCTTACAAAACCTATAAAGGAAACAGGCCATTTACAGATTTTATTTGGTAACCTTGCGCCAGAAGGGGCGGTTGCAAAAATAACAGGTAAAGAAGGAGAGAGATTCGAGGGGATTGCTAAAATTTGTGAAAGAGAAGAAGAATTAATCGAATTCGTTTCAAAAGGAGAAATTAAAGCAGGACATGTTGTTGTTATTCGAAATGAAGGACCAAAGGGTGGCCCTGGTATGCCAGAAATGTTAAAACCAACTTCTGCAATTATGGGAGCGGGTTTAGGTGATAAAGTTGCGATGATTACAGATGGAAGATTTTCCGGAGGTTCTCATGGCTTTGTGGTAGGACACGTATCGCCGGAGGCGCAGGAAGGAGGACCAATTGGTTTAGTTAAAGATGGTGATAAAATAACAATTGATGCCGTAAACAACGAAATTATCCTTCATGTATCAGATGAAGAACTTGCAAAAAGAAAAGCAGAATGGAAACCAATTCCTTCTCCTTTTACTTCTGGAGTTCTAAGAAAATACATTAAAAATGTTTCGTCTGCAAGTAAAGGTTGTATTACTGATTTATAAAAAACTGAATTTATTTTTTAAAATAGGTCTTTTATCCTAAATTTGACCTTTTAACTGAGTTAATTTAAAATTCAATGAGTGAAACTCAAACAAATATTGCAAAAAACGTGAATTTGGGAACAGAAAAATTACTTACTGGCGCCCAGGCTGTAATGCAGTCTTTGGTGGAGGAAGGAGTGGATACCATTTTTGGCTATCCAGGAGGAGCAATTATGCCTACCTATGATGCCCTTGTGGACTATCAAGATAAATTAAAACATATTTTAGTTCGTCATGAACAAGGGGCAGGACATGCTGCACAAGGTTATGCTCGAATGCTCAATAAAGCCGGAGTTTGCTTAGTTACTTCTGGTCCTGGAGCAACAAATTTAATCACACCTATTGCAGATGCAATGTTAGATTCTACCCCATTGGTTTGTGTGGTAGGACAAGTTAAAGGTAATTTGTTGGGAACAGATGCCTTTCAGGAATGTGATGTGATAGGAATGACCATGCCCGTAACGAAATGGAATTATCAGATTGTAGATCCTGATGAGATTCCAGAGGTTATGGCAAAGGCATTTTATATTGCAGAGACTGGAAGACCTGGTCCGGTATTAATAGATCTAACCCGTACGGCTCAAACAGATAAAATGACGAAACCTTTTCAATATGAAAAATGTAAGTCTATTATTTCCTTTAGGCCAAGATTAGAACCAAAGCACGAACACGTAGAAGCTGCTGCCAAATTAATTAATAATGCCAAAAAGCCCTATATTCTAGCAGGGCACGGAGTTTTAATTTCCAATGCTGAAGAAGAATTAAAGGCGTTGGTGGAAAAAGCAGAAATACCTGTCGCTACAACCTTATTAGGAATGTCTGCAATGGATGCCGACCACCCAATGTATGTGGGTTGGCCAGGTATGCATGGAAATTATGGAGCCAATGTGCTTACAAATTCATGTGATGTTCTTATCGCCATTGGAATGCGATTTGATGATAGAATAACAGGTGATTTAGCAACTTATGCCAAACAAGCAAAAGTTGTTCATATTGAAATAGATCCTTCCGAAATTGATAAAAATGTGAAGGCAGATGCTCCTGTTGTTGGTGATGCAAAAGCTGCCTTAAAGGCTTTACTTCCTTTGGTGAAAGAAGCTAAACACCAAGAGTGGAGAGATGAATTTAGAAAGTACGATAAAGAAGAATATGAAAAAATAAATTTGAAAGAACTAAATCACCAAGGAGATAAAATCAAAATGGGCGAGGCAGTAAATATGCTTTCAAATAAAACCAAAGGTGAGGCTATCGTAGTGACTGATGTTGGTCAGCACCAGATGATTACAAATCGTTATTATCGTTTCAAAAAATATAATTCCATTGTTACAAGTGGAGGCGCAGGAACAATGGGTTTTGCCCTTCCAGCTGCATTTGGAGCTAAAGTTGCAAGGCCAGATCGTGAGGTAATCGCAATTATCGGTGATGGCGGCTTTCAAATGACACTTCAGGAATTAGGAACCATTGCCCAATCTAAATTGCCAGTTAAAATCATTATTCTGAATAATAATTTCCTTGGCATGGTAAGACAATGGCAACAATTGTTTTTCGATAATAGATATTCCTTTGTTGAATTACAAAATCCAGACTTTATTACTATCGCAAAAGGCTTTGGCATAGATGGTCATAAGGTGGAAAATAGAAAAGATTTACCTGAATCTCTAGATAAATTATTGGCATCAGATAAGCCATATTTATTAGAAATTGTTTGTGAAAAAGAAGAAAATGTGTTCCCTATGGTACCAGCAGGTGCTACAGTGACAAACGTAAGGCTTGAGTAAAATATGTTGACTAATTATACTATTTCTGTTTTTACTTCAAATACGGTTGGTTTATTAAATCGAATAACCATTGTATTTACTCGTAGAAGATTGAATATTGAATCCCTGACTGTCTCTGAAACAGAAAGAAAAGGAGTTTCAAGATTTACGATTGTTATTAAATCTGATTCAAGAGAATTTGTAGAAAAATTAGTTCGACAAATTCGAAAAATTACAGATGTTTTAGCAGTTTTTGGGTATTTAGAAGATGAAATAGTCTTTAATGAATTAGCACTCTTTAAAATTTCTACTCCTTTGGGAGGAGAATCTGTAGATTCAAAATCGATTAGCCTTGATTGGAATGCAAAAATCGTGCATTGGGGCCTGGATTATGTCGTGATTGAGAAGAATGGAACAGAAGAAGAAATTGCAGAATTTTATCAATTCCTAAAAAAATGGGAAATTTTGGAATATGTAAAATCTGGAAGAATTGCAGTTGGTAAAACCGAAAAAGGATTAGTAGAATATTTACCCGAAGGAAACTGGGAAATTGTATAAATAAAAATAAATTATCATAAATTAAATTAAAATGGCAAAGATTAATTTTGGAGGCGTAGTTGAGGATGTTGTAACAAGAGAAGAATTCCCTTTGGAAAAAGCAAGAGAAGTATTGGCAAATGAAACCATAGCAGTTATTGGATATGGTGTTCAGGGTCCAGGTCAGGCTTTAAACATGAAAGACAATGGTTTAAACGTAATCGTTGGACAAAGAAAAGGAAAAACATTCGATAAGGCTATTGCTGACGGATGGGTTCCTGGTGAAACATTGTTCGAAATAGAAGAAGCATTAGAAAAAGGAACAATTATTTGTTATTTATTATCAGATGCTGCACAAATTGAAATGTGGCCAACTGTAAAGAAATATTTAACTGCTGGAAAAGCTTTATATTTCTCTCATGGTTTTGGTATTACGTACAAGGAAAAGACAGGTATCGTTCCTCCTGCAGATGTTGAT
>JBJOIA010000242.1:0-5149 GCA_046047395.1 Bacteroidota bacterium
AAAATTGTATAACTTTCTCCTGATTTGGAGCCATTGCAACTGAATCTTTATGAAGATTCGCTGCCATAAACGAGACGAACTGCCATATCCAAAGGATAAGTCCTCCCAATACTGAAAACAAGATTTGTTTTTTCATTTTTGATATTTTTTTGGTTAGCCCTAAAAATAATACAAATTTTTAAAACAAAAATTATTTTTTATCTAAATATTTATAAAATTCTGAGGCTCCAAGTAAAAAGCAACCCGGACCAAAATCCACAAAATTTGGAATATTATTAAATCCTGTTGGCTGAGAGTCTGAAGGTTGCTTACCAGTTCCTTGAATATAGCCTAAAAATCCATTTGGATGAATAGAAGAAGCCATAGCTTCCCAACCTTTATTTAAGGCATTTTCAAATTCCTTTCCTTTTAACAGACCATTATTCAATCCATAAGCTAAACCAAAAACAAAAAGAGAAGTACCCGTTAATTCTGGACCACCATAATTATTCGGATCTTTTAAACTAGTATTCCAAAAACCATCTTCTCTTTGAACTTTCACCAAGGCTTTAGACATTGCTATTAAATCTTTTTCATATTCCTTTCTAAAAGGATCTTTTTTATCCATTTGCTCTAATACGCGAACTAAGGCAGCGATTGTCCATCCATTACCTCTCGACCAAAAGCATTTTTCTCCATTGGGTTCTAAATAAGGAAGTGTAAAATCTTTATCTCTAAACCAAAGAGCCTCCTCTTTATCATAAAGACCTCCTCCATGAATATTTTTGGTATAGGCATACATTTCATGCATACGGTTGAAATACTGTTTATCTCCTGTAATATTGGCTAATCTGGCATATACTGGCATTGCCATTTGAAAAAGGTCTACCCAGGCCCAATCATTTATCTTATCTGAAGCGACCATCCTATCAATATTTTCCTTGATATTCGCCAACATTTTGGGTTCCTTGTATATTTTATAAAGATCTAAATAAATTTGTCCACAAGCCTGGTCATCTCCATTTCGGGTGCCTAAACCATTTCGCATATTCCAATGATGATTTTCCGCCCAATCCATCATATATTTCAAATCCTTTTCTTGTGGATCAATCTTATATAATTCCATTAAACCTTCGTAATAAACTGCCCTTGTCCAGATATTAGAGGGGCGCACCCGATCTGGCCCGGGAATATCCATACCGGTATCTGGCCATAGAGATTGAAAATAATCTGCTGATTGGTGCATAATATTTAAAACCTCTACTTTGGTTTGAGAAAAGGAATTTAAAGAAATAAATAAAAGGGCTAATAGACTAAGTCTTTTCATAATATTTAAGCTAAGTAAAAAACAGGTTTAATTTCAATGGAAACTGGAGAGCCATCAGGATTCGATTCCATAATATCTTTCATATAATCCCACCATTTTTGCATGATAGGATCTTGGGGAAGATCATCTAATTTTAAAAGGTCAGGGGCCTCTAAATACCCAAAAAGGATATGGGTTTCTTCATCTAGAAAAATAGAATAATTTTGAATACCTTTAGAATGAAGGAGTTCAACCAATTCTGGCCAGATCTCATCATGTCTTTTTTTATATTCTGCTTCCATTCCTTCAAATAGAAACATTTTAAAACCTCTCCTCTGCATTTTTTTATAATTAACGTATATTTAATTATAAAAGAAAAAATCAAGAGATAATTAACCGATAAATCTTAAATATTTTGAATTGCTTGAATAAATTTTCCCAAATCTTGATCAGTGAAATCCAAATGAGTCACGAAACGAATTTGTTTTTCACCAAATCCAATGGCCTTAATCCCATTTTCTTTTAATTTTTCTAAAATATCCTTGGCAAATAGATCTTCTCTAAGACTTGCTATCACTATATTGGTTTCAACAGGAAAGATAGAATCTACCCAGGGTCTTTTCAATAGTTCTTCTCCTATAATTTGGGCTCTTTGGTGGTCTTCTGCTAATCGTTCAATATGATGATCTAAGGCATAAATTCCACAAGCGGCCAACAAACCTGCTTGTCGCCATCCCCCACCGAATCGCTTTCGGATTCTTTTTGCCTTTGCGATAAAGGCTTCAGAACCTAATAAAACAGATCCTACTGGGGTCCCTAAACCTTTTGAAAGGCAAACTGAAATAGAATCAAACCATTCTCCATATTGTTTAGGATTCTGATTTTTTGCAATAATAGCATTAAAAACCCTTGCTCCATCTAAATGCAAAGGAAGATTTGTTTCTTTACAATATTTTGAAATTTCGTTTAATGATTCTGTGGTATAACAAGAACCACCCCCTCTATTTGCCGTATTTTCTAAACTCAGTAATTTCGTTTCACAAAAATGAATATCTGCTGGAGCACGAAGTTTCTTAATTTGTTCAAGGCTTAATTTCCCATATTCTCCCCTACCCAATTTTACGGAAGCATTGGCATTAGCCATGATTCCCCCTTGTTCATAATAATAAATATGAGAATTTTCATCGCAAATTAATTCCTCACCCTTACCAACGTGGGTTGCTATCGCAATTTGGTTGGTCATGGTTCCTGAAGTACAAAATAACCCTGCCTCCATACCAAACATTTTGGCTAACTTCCCTTCTAATTCCTTTACAGTTGGATCTTCGTTAAAAACATCATCTCCCAATTTAGCTTGATTCATTGCCTGATACATGCCTTTTGTAGGCATTGTAAAGGTATCCGATCTTAATTCAATATATTCCATTAGAATTGTTTTATATATGAGATTTTACTCAATAACCTAGATTGACTCTGTTCTGTTTCGTCATCTCCTAAATAAGATGATTTATTGAATACAATATAAATAAATGATAAGGGTTTATACTCTACTGATATTCGCATATTTAGGGAATTCAAATCATTACTTGTATTTCTTTGGTAAAAACCAATTAACTGAACACGTGGGTTTATGGCAAATCTATTTTCAATTTGAATTAAATTAACGGTTTTTGATTCATTATTTTTTCCAATATCGATAAATTCATTTCGAGATAGGGTAAATCCAAAATTAATATGAGGAATTGGTGCTAGTTTCATACCTGCCATTAACCAATTCAATTTACCATCAAAATATGGGCCTACCTCATAAAAACCATTTAAAGAAATTTTATTGGATTGGTCAGTATTAACAAAAATACCTTTTCTAAGAAAACTATATTCTCCCTTCTCAATATCTATACCCAGTGGAGAAAAGGTTTCCTCAAGATTTTGATAGCCATATTCCGTATATAATCCCAATGCTCCCCCATTTTGGAGTCCTACCCAGGAAGGAGTAAATAATACCCTTCCTTCTGTCACATCTCCCGTATTGAGGGAATGATAAACTTCCGTATAAAGGCCAGGTTCAATTGAACGAATCCATTTAGGTAATTTAGGTGAACGAATATTTCGTGAAATACCTTGGGAATTGGAAAGAATATTGGATCTTGAAACAAAGCCAACAGCCGGATCATAATTCTTGTTTACATAGGTCTGGGTCCAATATGCTAAATATTTATTATCTCGGTAATAAAATTGGGCATATTCTGCAAGGCCAGTAGAATTATCTAAAGAATTTGCAGTGGTAGATACCATTCCAGAAAAGGATAAAACATCCGTAATTCTGATGAAGGCATCAACTGCATGCGTTTGAAAAGTCTTATTGGGATCTTGTTTATAAGTACTCAGCCAGCCAATTCTATTTTGCTTTGAAAAATTAGTTGAAAATCTACCAACTCCAAAATTAGTATGATCTACCCCGTCTGCGGCACCTTGTTGAATAGCTATTGCTCCATAATTGAATTTTTCTGAACGATGCACATACCTTAAACCTGTATTTATGGGGACGGGATTGACATTTTCATCCAAGCCAATTTTTCTTGAAAAAAATGGCTGAATAATCATTGATCCTCCAACCACATCGTCTATCGGAGCAAGTCCAAAGCCAAATAATGAAGCATTTTCTAGGAAAAATTGTCTTCTTTCAGGGAAAAAAACAGAAAAACGCGTGATATTATTAACTTGTCGATCAACATCAGCTTGAGCAAAATCGGTATTGGCGGTAAAATCTACCACATTTTTTGGGTCAATTGCCCATTTAATTTCACCACCTAATTTATTATTAAAACCTTGTACATTATCAATCTCAGTTCCTTGAGATTTGGTATAAGAATTTAAATAATATGGGTTGAATCTGATATTGGTTGTTGAGGTAACTGGAGGAACAATTTCTTTTAAAATACCTGCATAATCCATTCTTAGAGCAGACATAGATCGAGGAATTGCTGCCCACACAATGGTTTCATTGGCAGTTCTTCGATTTCTGTAAAAATTAATACCCCAATCCTGAGGCGTTTTTCCGTCTGACTTTGGAAATCTAAGGGTTTGCCAAGGAATCATCATTTCTGCAATCCAATATTCGTCTGTTCGTTGGGTTCTTGCCTTATATAAACCATCCCAATCAGGATCGAATTGTCTATCATCAAAAGATAATAAATCTCTTAATGAACCATAAGCATTTGTTTGAAATACCATGGCATTTCGTTTATCATTGAAAGCATCAATTGCCAACCCGAAATTATCATGAGCATTGAATAAATAATCTCTTTTCAAATCAGGAGCACGATATTTATTTTTTCCTACATGGTCATAATTAATGGCAGCCACGTATAAATAATCTTCATTATAGGCTAACTTTACAATAGTAGGATAGGTAGCTTCTTGACCTTGAAATGGTTCAACCTGAAAATTCAATTTAATTTCTTGGGCATCCGCCCATTCTTTTTCATCTAAAATTCCATCTATTTTTAAATTTCTATCAATTTTTAATGCATGGATTTCTGGTTTATTTTCAGGTGGGGTAAAAAAGTCCTGGGCAATTAAATCATCACTGGACAGAAAAATCAAGGAAATGAATAAAATAGATAAGAAAAAAGGTTTCAATTTAATTTAGATTTTTTGTTGATAAAATTTGAAGAAATAACCCAGGTAATCGCTCCGACGAAAATAATTGGTACGAATAAGGTCATTTCATATATACTAACAATAATAGATAAAAAAATAAAAATTTGATTTAATTTATAGATAATAGGTTTAAAAAATACGTAAGGGGCAGTAATTAATGGTAGAAATATTAAAATTGCAGGATTCCAAATCATTTCTAAA
>JBJOIA010000243.1:0-14906 GCA_046047395.1 Bacteroidota bacterium
TGATGTATTCAGCAAAAAGGAAGAATCCTAATTTCATGGAAGAATATTCAGTATGGTACCCCCCGATTAATTCTGTTTCACATTCTGGTAAGTCGAACGGAGTACGATTACATTCTGCGAAAGCACAAATCAAGAAAATTACAAAACCTAGGGGCTGATAAAGGATATTCCAATGTCCTGCTTGCTGGGTTTCAACGATTGTACGCGTAGAAAGGGAACCTGTAAGCATCAGGATAGTAATGATGGACAATCCCATGGCTAATTCATAGGAAATATTTTGAGAAGCTGCGCGAATACCCCCTAAAAGAGCATATTTATTATTGGAAGCCCAACCACCGATCAGAATGCCATAAACACCCAAAGAAACGACACCGAAAACCCAAAGAATTCCGATATTAACATCTATTCCTTGAAGGGTAAAGGTAGTACCAAATAGGGTAACTTCATCTCCAAAAGGAATAACGGCAGAGGTCATTAAAGCGGTAAGCATGGCCAAGGATGGGCCTGCAATAAACAACCATTTATTTGCATAGGTAGGAATAAAATCTTCCTTCATAAACATTTTTACTGCATCTGCTAAAGGTTGTAAAATACCGAAAGGACCAGCTCTGTCTGGACCTACTCTATCTTGAAAAAATGCAGCAACCTTTCTTTCAAAATAGGTTGAATAAGCTGCAATTCCCAAGGTGATTAAAAAAACCACTCCGATAAATATTGATTTAGCTAAAAATAAATTCTCTTGCATATCTTAAGCTGGTAAATTTTTCTGGTGAATAAAACTTGTATCCCGCTGGTCATCAATTTTCTTATAATCTCTTGCGGCCTGTGCTACAGGGAAAGCAGGAGTAATTTTATTTGCTGAATATTTATTCGCAGAAATTACGGAATGACGCGGTACGGCCATTGGACCATCAATCGTCCAATCGGATGTTTGCTTTTTCTCGAATCTACAGCTATTACAGATGAAATCTTCTACCTCTCCCCATTGATTTTTTCTGGCAGTGACACGAATCACTTCTTCACCTCTATACCAAAGGGTAACTTTACCGGAACATTTATCGCAATCACAATGAGCATCTACTGGCTTAGAGAACCAAACTCTTGATTTAAAGCGATAGGTTTTATCTGTTAAAGCTCCAACCGGACAAACATCGATTATATTTCCTGAGAAATCATTATCGATTGCTTTTTCGATATAAGTTGAAATTTCAGCATGATCTCCGCGATACATTACTCCATGACAACGTTTTTCTGTTATTTGGTCTGCGGCGAAAACACAACGATAACATAGGATACAACGGTTCATATTCAATTTAATATATGGACCAAGATCTACGGGCTCGAAAGTATTTCTTTCTTCTACTGTTCTGGTAGATGAAACACCGTGTTCAAATGAAAAATCTTGCAAATGGCATTCTCCAGCCTGATCACAAACTGGGCAATCCAATGGATGATTTAAAAGTAAGAATTCAACAATTCCCTTACGTGTTTCTAGAACATCCTCGTTAATGGTATTTTCTACAACCATGCCATCCTGCACTTGGGTAATACAAGAAGGAACTAATTTTGGCATAGGACGAGGATCTCTCTCTGAACCTTGGGTTACTTTCACCAAACAGGCACGGCATTTTCCACCGGATTGTTTTAAGGGCTTATAATAACACATTGCAGGAGGAGCAACTTCCGGACCAATTTTTCTTGCAGCTTCAAGAATACTTGTACCTGGGTCTACTTCTATCGTAATATTGTCAATGGTAACTTTTAATTTTTCCATTTATTTTAATTGTTTCTCTTTAATTAATTAGCCCAACTAGCACCGGGACGAACATAAACTGCACCAGGTTGGGTAGCTAAATCAGGATTTTTCACATGCCATTCAAATTCATCTCTAAAATGACGAATAGCAGCTGCTACAGGCCATGCTGCGGCATCTCCAAGTGGACAAATCGTATTTCCTTCGATTTTCTTGGAAACATCTACTAATAAATCGATATCTTCCATTCTTCCTTTCCCATTTTCTATACGGCTTAAGATTTTATCCATCCATCCTGTTCCTTCTCTACAAGGAGAACATTGTCCACAAGATTCATGGTGATAAAATTTTCCGAAGGTAAGGGTATTTTGAACGATACAGGTTGTTTCATCCATCACGATAAAACCGCCAGAACCTAACATGGTACCTTGAGCAAAACCACCTTCTGATAAGGATTCGTAGGTCATTAATCTTTTCTCTCCTGAAGGGGTGGTAAGGATTAATTCTGCTGGCAAAATTGGCACTGACGAGCCACCTGCAACTACAGCCTTTAATTTATGGCCATCTCTAATTCCTCCGCAATATTCATCTGAATAGATAAAATCTTCTACTGTAATTCCCAATGGGATTTCATAAACACCCGGTTTTTTGATATGCCCAGAGGCTGATATTAATTTTGTACCCGTTGAACGACCGATACCAATTTTAGCATATTCATCTCCTCCATTATTGATAATCCAGGAGGTAGAAGCAATAGATTCTACGTTATTTACCACAGTAGGACATTGCCAAAGACCTTTAACAGCTGGGAATGGAGGTTTATTTCGAGGGTTTCCTCTTTTACCTTCAAGGGACTCTAATAAAGCTGTTTCTTCACCACAGATATAAGCACCCCCGCCAGGTTGAACAAAAATATCTAAATCATAGCCAGAGCCAAGAATATTTTTACCTAATAGGCCTTTATCATAAGCTTCTTGAATTGCTTTTTCTAAAATATTGACCACATACATCAATTCTCCCCTTACATAGATATAGGAAGTATTGGCACCTAGAGCGAAAGAAGAAACAATCATTCCTTCAATTAGGGTATGTGGAGTTTTCCACATAAGATAATGATCTTTAAACGTTCCTGGTTCAGATTCATCTGCATTACAAACAAGATATCTTGGAACGCCATCTGGCTTTGCCAAGAAAGACCATTTCATTCCAACTGGGAAACCTGCGCCACCTCTACCCCTTAAACCGGATTTTTTTACTTCCTCAACCACTTCCTCCGGACTCATGGATTTCAGGGCTTTAGTAACGGCGGAATAGCCCCCATGTTTCATGAAAACATCAATTTGATCGATATTTGGAACGTCAATATGTTCGGTTAATATTTTCATCAATATTTATTTTCTTAGTTCATCAATGATTTCATCTACTTTTTCAGTAGTTAAATTCATATAATATTTTTCTCTAATTTGAAATACTGGACCCCAACCACAAGCAGCTAAACATTCAACCTCTTTGATAGTGAATTTACCATCGGAAGTGGTCTGACCAGTTTCAATTCCCAATTTCTTTTTCAGGTGATCGTAGACTTCCACGCCTCCCATTAGGCAACAAGGACCAGTTCTGCAATATTCAA
Source organism: Bacteroidota bacterium (assembly GCA_046047395.1). Classification (GTDB taxonomy): domain Bacteria; phylum Bacteroidota; class Bacteroidia; order Cytophagales; family Spirosomataceae; genus CAZVFE01. The sequence goes on from JBJOIA010000243.1 coordinate 3,384, forward strand.
TTACATGTTCGCCAACAGGTTCAAGGTGGAACATCGTGTAAAAAGTTGCTACTTCATATACTTCTACAGGTAAAATACCCAATAATTCAGCAACATAATTCATTACCTCCTCGCTGATCCATCCCCACTGAGCTTGTGCTAAGTGTAATACGGGTAAAAGAGCCGACTTTTGTTTCCCTTCTGGGTATCTTCTCTTGATTTTTTCAACCAATTCTAAGGTTTCCTTTGGAAATTCTATCGTTTTTATATCACTCATTTAAATTGAATATTAAGTATCTAATTCTCCGGCAATCACATTCATTGAAGACATGGTAACAATCGCATCTGATAAGGTTGCACCCTTAATCATTTCTGGGAAGGCTTGATAATAAATATAACCAGGTCTTCTAAATTTCAATCGATATGGGGCTCTACCACCATCTGAAACCAAATAAAATCCTAATTCTCCATTTCCTCCTTCTACGGAATGATAAACCTCTCCTACTGGAGCATCAATCTCTCCCATAACAATTTTGAAATGGTAAATCAAAGCTTCCATATTGGAATAAACTTCTTGCTTCGGTGGTAAATAATAATGTGGAGCATCAGCATGATAAGGACCTTCAGGAAGGTTTTTCATTGCTTGATCAATGATTCTTAAAGATTGCCACATTTCTTCCTGACGAACCAAAAAACGATCATAAGTATCTCCTTTGGTACCTACAGGAACTTCAAATTCGAAATCTTCATAGGATGAATAAGGATTTAAGTCCCTCACATCATAGTCGACTCCTGCAGCACGAAGGTTTGGACCCGTAAACCCATAATTTAAGGCTCTTTCCGCAGAAATTCCTCCTACATTTTGAGTACGATCCATAAAGATTCTATTTCTTTTTACCAAACCTTCAAATTCTTTGATGGCCTTCGGTAAACCTTCTAATAAGGTATTAATTTTTTCAATGGCTACTTTTGAAAGATCTCTTTCCATCCCCCCGAAACGTCCCATATTGGTCGTTAATCTTGCGCCAGACATTTCCTCATAGATTTCATATATATGCTCTCTCCATTGGTAAATGTACAAGAAACCAGTTAATGCACCTGTATCTACCGCTAAAATAGAATTACAAATTATATGATCAGCCAAACGAGCTAATTCCATCATAATCACACGAATATATTCTGCCCTTTTGGGAACAGTAATACCCAATAATTTCTCTACAGTCATATGCCAACCCATATTATTGATAGGGGCAGAACAATAGTTCATTCTGTCTGTAAGCGTAGTTATTTGATAGAAAGGTCTTCTTTCAGCTATTTTTTCAAAAGCGCGATGAATATAACCAACAGTTTGTTCTGCATCCACGATGGTCTCCCCATCCATGGTAAGAATATTTTGGAAAATTCCATGTGTTGCAGGGTGAGTAGGACCTAAATTTAGGGTTGTAAGGTCATTGACATACGGACCTTCTAATTTAGACTTATCTAAACCTACATTGGGATTATTTACTAATGCTATTTCCGACATAATAATTGGTTTTATCTACCAAATAATTCATCAATTTTATCTTGTCTGGTTGCATCCTCTAAAGGATACTCCTTACGCAGTGGATGATAGTCCATATCATCTACGTTCAAAATTCTAGTAAGATTTGGATGACCATCAAAAAGGATACCATAAAAATCAAATGCTTCTCTTTCCATCCAATTGGCTGTGGCATATAGGCCAGTGATGGTAGGAACATGAGGAGATTCAATTGGTACATAGGTTTTGATAATCAAACGAATATTATTTTCAAGGCTATGAAGATGATAAATAACTCCTAGTTCAGCACCTTTAGCATCTGGAAAATGTATTCCTGCTAAATCTGTCAGGAATTGAAATTTCAAAGTTTCATCTTGATATAAAAAATGCAAAATGGGAACAATATTCTCTACTTGAGTGGTAAATTGCAATAATCCATACTGCTCATTCAAGCCGAAGATTTTTTCTTCCCCAAATTGATTTATTATGATCTCTGAAATGGTTTCGTTACTAATTTTTCCCATGAAATATTATTCTATACCGTAAGAAGCCAATAAAGCCTTATACTCAGGCGAATTTCTTCTACGCGTTGATTCATTTTTAGCGATTTCTTGAATTTGCATGAAGCCATCTAAAATTTGCTCCGGTCTTGGCGGACAACCCGGCACATAGACGTCTACAGGAATAATTCTATCAATACCCTGCAAAACAGAATAAGTATCAAAAATACCACCAGAACAAGCACAAGCTCCAACAGAAAGAACCCAACGTGGCTCTGCCATCTGTAAATAAACCTGCTTCACTACCGGCGCCATTTTCTTCGCAATTGTTCCCATTACCATTAACACATCGGCTTGTCTGGCTGAAAAACTCAATCTTTCAGAACCAAAACGAGCAATATCATAATGCGCAGCCATGGTAGACATGAATTCTATACCACAACATGAAGTTGCAAAGGGTAAAGGCCACAAGGAATTTGAACGCGCTAAACCCACCAAATTATCCAAAGAAGTAGCAAAGAATCCTTGCCCTTCAATGCCCGGTGGCGCTTCAACAATGTTAACTTTTGAATCAGTCATTTTATTTTTTCTACTTAGTTGGAAAACAAAAAAATGGGAAAATTGTTATTTTTCCCATTTTAAAATTCCTTTCTTCAATACATATAAAAATCCTACCAATAATAATCCAACAAATACCAACATTTCCCAGAATCCAAACCATGAAAGTTCTCTGAAATTCACAGCCCATGGATACATGAAAACGATTTCAACATCAAATAGCACGAATAAAATCGCAACTAAAAAATATTTAATCGAAATGGGAGTACGAGCATCTCCTTGGGATTCAATCCCACATTCAAAGGCTTCTCCTTTTTTAGTGGTGTTTCTGCGTGGACCTAAAATATGGGTCACAACCATCACTAATACAATAAAACCTAGAGCTGCTGCTAATTGGACAAAAATCGGCAAAAAATCTGACGGCAAATAATTCATTTGAAAGTCAATTTATTTTGAACCGCAAGTTACTTAAAAAAATCCAAAAATCGTAAGATTCTTAAAAATACTTTGTCACCCCCGGAACAGCTACAGGATATAGGCCATTTTCATCTGGATTCAAGGGCATTTTAGCATCCCAAGTGAAGTCATTTGGGGCTAAATTTAAATCCGAATTTATCGCCTGATCCCACGTTATTATCTGTCCAGAATAGGTCGCCATTCTTCCTAAAATGGATGTCATGGTAGAATATGCTCCATTCTCTGCATCCGCAAATTTATACTCTCCGCGTGCTACCGTATCCCATAATTCATCATGTTCGGTTTGATATGGATTATTCTCCTTGTTTTTCTTATCAAATCCATACAATAAATTCCCTTTATAATCCAATATTTTAGCTTCGTCAAAATGAATTTTCCCCTTCGTGCCAATAACCATCTCGTCCACTTTTGCCCAAGTACCTTCAATATGTCTACATTGAGAATTCAATATCGTACCATCCGCATATTCAAATTCCACAATATGATGATCAAAAATTTCACCAAAATCTTTTCCTTTTCGAACTTCTCTTCCCCCTGTTCCCCTAGCCTTAATTGGATGACCTTTCTTTGCCCAATTGATTACATCGATATTATGAATATGTTGTTCGGTAATATGATCACCGCATAACCAGTTGAAATAATACCAATTTCTCATTTGGTATTCCATTTCTGTCATGCCAGGCTTTCTTTCTTTTACCCAAACTCCATCGTTATTCCACCAACAAGAAGCAGAGGTGATTTCGCCAATCATTCCATCATCCAATCGTTTCATTAATTCACGATAGGAGTTTTGATAATGGCGCTGCAAACCCACTACCACATTCAATTTCTTTTCTTTAGCTTTTTTAGCAGCGGTAAGAACCCTTTGAATCCCTACTGGATCTGTCGCCAAGGGCTTTTCCATGAAGATTTGCTTTCCTGCCTCCACTGCAGCTTCAAAGTGCATCGGTCTAAAACCCGGAGGAGTTGTCAGGATTACAACATCAGCCAATTCCATGGCTTTTTTATAAGCATCAAATCCTACAAATTTATGCTCTGGCTTAACATTAACCTTTTCTTTGATCGGACGCTTCTTATCTGATTTATCCACTGAGCGAGAGCGCATCAAATTAGCATAGCAATCATCTAATCGGTCTTGAAAAGCATCTGCCATCGCAACTAATTCAATATTTTCTTTCGTACTTAATGCCTGAGAAATTGCTCCTGTCCCTCTTCCTCCACAACCAATCAAAGCAACCTTCAAGGTATCATTTACATTTGAATTAAAAAAAGAAGCTTTAGAGGTCAATGGCGCCAAGACCATTCCTCCAGCAACCATCCCTGAATTTAAGATAAATTCTCTTCTTGAATTTTTCATAGTAAAATAAATTTATTCATTTAAATATGTTTTAAAAAAAGTTTCAATTTCCTCAGCGCTCGGCTGTTTTATTGGCTTAACTAAACGAAACCCAACAAAGGGAGCATCGGCATTCCACCATTTAGATTTGGGAATTTGAGGATCTCGCTCATTCCAAATGGGATCATCTTCCATTCTAAACCGACAATTTAAATCCTTGGAAGAGGTACGATAATTTCCTCCCTTTACCAAAGAATAACCATATTCATCTATATAAACCGGCTTAGTTGGTAAACCATCCACAAAAGGCTTGGATTGATATTGGTCCAATACCCATTCCGATACATTTCCTAATATATCCAATAAACCATATCCATTGGCTTGCTTTCCTCCTGTTGAATGATATTTATTAGTCGAATTTTCATCATACCAAGCAAAATCCTTTAAAACTTTCGGATTTTTTCCACCCCCCAAACAAGCATATTCCCATTCCGCCTCTGTAGGCAATCTGTAAAATATTCCCGTTTTTTCATAAAGCCATTTACAATAATTTATGGCTGAATATTGCTTCATGGAATTGGCAGGGAAGCCCCCCAATTTTCCCATTCCAAGGGAAAAATCAATATAGGGTGGACTAGGTCTTGATACTCCATCAACAACATCTCCTGTTTCTTGTCGCTTATTTAAATAATATTGAACTTGTTCATAAGTGATTTCGGTTTTAGACATCCAAAATGCTGGCATCGAGAATTGGCGACCGTCTTCGGCTATGAATTTCCCAGATGGAATTTTTACCATGGCAATACCACGATCCGTTCCGTTAATTTTTTCAATATAAGAATCTTGGGAGAATAAATTAAAGGTAAGAACTACAAAAACGGCAATATAAAACCTATTTTGATAGGATTTCATGAATTTCAATTGATTTAAAAGTTTAATAAGGAATTTAAAATAATTTATCAAAATTTCAAAATTTTTTACCATTTCTGCAAAACCATTTAGTACCTTAAAAATCATTTTAATTAGATTTATTTTCAAGGAATCCAAGCGTAAAGATTTGTGTGTGCATTTTACTCAGTGATTAAATAAATAATTTTAGAAGAATAGAAATAAACTGATTTTTTTTCGTAATTTTGTCCTGCAAATAAGGATTCATCAATTATTTGCCATGAAAAATTCAGAAAAATTCATCTTTGAAGCTTTAACGTACGACGATGTACTACTTCTACCATCTTATTCAGAAGTTTTACCGCGTGAGGTTTCAACACAAACTAAACTTACAAAAAAAATCAGTTTAAATATTCCAATTGTGTCTGCAGCGATGGATACGGTTACCGAAGCGGATTTAGCAATTGCCGTTGCTAGAGAAGGGGGAATTGGAATTATTCATAAAAATATGCCGATTGCCAAGCAGGCCGAACAAGTTCGTAAGGTAAAGAGATATGAATCAGGAATGATTATAGATCCAATTACCTTGACAGACGATAAAACAATCGGAGATGCCTTGGCCTTAATGAAAGAAAATAGAATTGGGGGAATTCCGGTAGTAAATAAATCGAATATTTTAATTGGTATTCTTACCAACCGTGATTTACGTTTTCAGAAGGATAAGAAAAAGCCGGTGACGGAGGTGATGACATCTCAAAATTTAATTACGGCAGTGGAGGGGATAGATTTAAAGAAGGCTGAAGAAATTTTACAGGAAAATAAAATCGAAAAATTGCCGATTATCGATAAGAACGGAAAATTAGTTGGTTTAGTAACTTATAAAGATATTTTAAAAAGAACTTCTCATCCATTAGCATGTAAGGATGAATTTGGAAGATTGAGAGTAGGTGCAGCTTTAGGAGTTACAGCAGATATTTTAGAGCGTGTAGCGGCTTTGGTTAAAGTGGGGGTAGATGTAGTGAGTATTGATACTGCTCACGGACATTCCAAAGGGGTGATTGATGCTTTAAAGCGAGTTAAAAAGGAATATCCAGACCTACAGGTTATTGTAGGAAATATTGCTACAGCGGAAGCAGGAATTGCTCTTGCTGAAGCAGGGGCAGATGCCGTAAAGGTTGGGGTTGGTCCAGGTTCAATCTGTACAACAAGAATTATTGCAGGTGTAGGAATGCCACAATTAACTGCAGTATATGAAGTTGCTAAGGCGATTAAAGGAACAGGCGTACCCGTAATTGCAGATGGGGGAATAAGATTCTCGGGAGATATTGCCAAAGCCATTGCAGGTGGAGCAAATTCTGTTATGATTGGCTCTATGTTAGCAGGTACGGATGAAGCACCCGGAGAAATCATCATTGCAGAGGGAAGAAAATATAAATCTTACAGAGGAATGGGATCTTTGGAGGCAATGGAAGATGGATCAAAGGATCGTTATTTCCAAGATGCTGAAGATGATATCAAGAAATTAGTTCCAGAAGGAATTGTAGGAAGAGTACCATTTAAGGGATCGGTAGTTGAAATCCTATATCAAATGGTAGGAGGTTTAAAAGCAGGAATGGGATATTGTGGATCGAAGGATATTGAAACTATGCAGCAGGCAAAATTTGTAAAAATCACTGCTGCCGGTGTAAAAGAATCTCATCCTCATGATATCAATATCACCAAGGAAGCTCCTAATTATTCTTCCAATTAAGGAATTTTAAAAATTAGATTCTGAAAAATCCAACTATTTGGTAGAGTCCTAAAATACCCCCTCTACTATTTAGCGCGGTTGCCGCTTCTATTCACTATTCCCTCTTTCTGAATGCCCATGAATAAATTCATGGGCTGAATGAGGTTATTTATTTTTATAAGGTAGCCTAAAGGCCTCCTCTATTGATTAGGCAAATAGAATGTTTAATTATTAACCGTGAAGGCGGCATTTTTTAATTCGCTTCTCTTCCCTATTCCCTAGTCACTACTATTCAGCGCGGCTGCCGCTAATATTCTTGAACCGTTTCAATAAAACATTGAACCTTTTCAAATTCAATATCTGGATAAACGCCATGGCCTAGATTGGCAATGGTAGAACGACGACCAAATTGATCCAACATGGATTTGGTCTCTTTTTTGATGGTAGCAAAATCTGCATACAATACACAAGGATCAAGATTACCTTGTAAGGTCTTCCCTCCTACTAATTCCCTACTTTCTTGGATGTCCATATTCCAATCCAAACCAATTGTTTGGCAATCCAGAGCAGCCAATTCTTTTCTTGCAAAATAGGCTCCTTTTGAAAATAAGGTTACCGGGGTTCCTTCAATAGCGGAAGCAATCCTACCCAAATAAGGCGTTGCAAATTCAGCATATTCCTTCGGACCTAATATTCCTGCCCAAGAATCAAACACCTGAACCAAATTTGCTCCATGCTTAATCTGGGCTTTTAAATAATCGATGGTCACTTCCGTAATTTTACTTAATAAGACATGAGCCATTTGCGGGTCAGTAAATAACATTTTCTTTGCCAAAGAAAAGGTTTTTGAACCTTTTCCCTCTACCATATAACAGAAGATTGTCCAGGGCGCTCCTGCAAAGCCTATCAAAGGAATAGAGCCATTTAATTCTTGTTTTACCAAATCGATGGCCTTAAGAACATATCCTAACTGATCTTCTGGGTCAACCGGATTTAAGCGTTCAATATCTTTGAGATTCTGAATGGTTTTTGGAAATAAGGGACCTTTCTTTTCTTCCATGGTATAAGGTAAACCCATGGCCTCAGGAACCACTAAAATATCTGAAAAAATTATGGCAGCATCTACCCCAAAACGTCTCACGGGTTGTAGGGTAACTTCCGCTGCTAATTCTGGATTAGTAGCTAAATTAATGAAGGACCCTGCCTTTTCTCTCACTTCTCTATATTCTGGAAGGATTCTTCCAGCCTGACGCATTACCCAAACCGGCACACGGTCTACATTTTCACCATATGCTGCTTGAAGTAATAAACTATTTTTTAATTTTTCCATATTCGAATGCAAAATTAGTTCTTTTTGTGAATTAATAGTTAATTTTGTGACATGATTATTCAATCTGCAAAATTTGTTAAGAGTAGTTCAGACTATTCGCAATGTCCGAACACTCCCTTACCTGAGTTTGCCTTTATTGGTAGATCCAATGTAGGTAAATCATCTTTAATCAATTCTATTTGCAAAAATAAATCTTTAGCTAAAACATCCTCTACCCCTGGAAAAACTCAGCTAATCAACCATTTTTTAATCAATGAAAATTGGCACTTAGTAGATTTACCGGGCTACGGTTTTGCAAAGGTGAGCAAAGAGCTTAGAAAGGTGTTTGAAGCAATGATTTTTAATTATCTTTTTCAAAGAGAAAATCTAAAATGCCTGTATATTTTGGTGGATATTCGTCATGAACCCCAAAAAATAGATCTAGAATTTATGCAAAGAATGGGCGAAAACCAAGTTCCTTTTTACATTGTTTTCACCAAAGCAGATAAACTTTCAGCCACAAAGGCTCAAGCCAATGTTGAGGCTTACCAAAAAGAATTACTTAAAACTTGGGCTGAAATACCCCCTATTTTTATCACTTCCGCAGAAAAAAACCTTGGACGAGAAGAAATTCTAGAGAGTATTGAAGAAATTATTCAAGGAGTAATATAAAATTCGTAGTTTTGCATTCACAATTAAAAACAATGGAAAAATTAAAAGAAATTGCACATATCTCTGGGAAACCAGGATTATTTAAAATATTAAAACCTACACGAAACGGGGTAATTGTAGAAACCTTGGATACAGCCAAAAAAAGAATGGTCGTATCCGGACAAACCAGAATTTCTGTATTAAACGATATTTCTCTTTATTTGGAGGATCATCAAGAATCTACCCTTCCATTTGACGAATTATTCAAAAAAATTCACGAAAAATACCAGGGAAAAATGGAATTCGATCCTAAAAAAGCAAGTGATGAAGAATTATTTGCTGAAATGGGAACAATTGTCCCAAATTATGACCAAGAAAAGGTTTATTCATCAGATATCAAGAAAATTCTATCTTGGTATAAAATCATTCATGAATTTATTCCGGAAGCATTTTAGAACTACGAACTACGAGTTACGAGTTACGAACTACGAATTACGAATTACGAATTACGAGTTTAATTTCTAGTTCAAATTTAATAATTCCTAGTTGAAAGTTCGTAATTCATAATTCCTAAATCATAGTTCGTAACTCGTAACTCGTAATTCGTAATTCGTAGTTCGTAACTCGTAGTTCGTAGTTCTTATTTCAGGCTAGTAATCCATTTTGCAATTTTGGTTGCATCTTCCTTAGGCACATTTTTTAAAGCAGCCATTGGAGGATATCCTGGCCAATTACTAGGCTGTGGATTAGCAATTAAATAAACAATTTTTGATACTGAATATCCTTTCTTTGCTACATCCTTATAAGCAGGACCAACTAATCTAGTATCTACTTTATGACAAGCGATACAAGTATATTTTGTCATTAAAGGCTTTATATCAGCAGGAAAATCATCCCCAGTTTTTGCATTAGCAGATCCAAGTGAAAATAAAACGACAGATAATAATGTTAATAAACTTTTCATAATATATTTTAAAATTTTAAATAATAGACGGAAAAATCCATTGCAAATTAATACATCCTATTCAATAATCAAGATTTTTTTTCACTAAAATATAATTCTACGGCATTTCTAACGGAGCCTCCTTTTTCCAAATAATCCTTTGCTAATTCTTCTGAAATTCCAGTTGCTTCCATTACCATCCTCAAGGCTCGTAATTTTAATTTATGATTCGATAACTGCATATCTACCATTTTATTGCCTTTCACTCTTCCCAAGCGAATCATTACAGCAGTAGAAATCATATTCAAAACTAATTTTTGGGCCGTCCCAGATTTCATTCTTGTACTTCCTGTAACAAATTCCGGTCCAACTTCCACTTCAATCGGAAAATCCGCTTCTTGAGCCAAGGCACTATTTAAATTACAAACAATACATCCTGTAATAATTCCATTCTCTCGAGCAGTTTTTAAACCTCCAATTACATAGGGTGTTCTTCCGGAAGCCGCAATTCCTATTAAAACATCTTTGGAACTAATAGCATATTCAGATAAATCTTTCCATGCTAATTCTCTATCATCCTCAGCATTTTCCACCGCCTTTCGAATTGCCTTATCTCCTCCTGCCATAATTCCTATCACCCAATCATGGGGCACGCCATAGGTTGGTGGACATTCTGAGGCATCCACTATCCCTAATCTTCCACTGGTTCCAGCACCTATATAAAACAATCTGCCTCCAACCTGCATTTTTTCAACTATAGCATCCACCAATTTCTCAATATTGGGGATAAGCTTTTCAACCGCATAGGCAACAGTTTTATCTTCCTGATTTATACCTACCAAAATTTCCTTGGTAGACATAAGATCTAGATTCTGAAAATTTGAGCTTTTTTCCGTTGTAAGAATCGATAAATTCTCTTTCATTTATTTCTTTAATTTCGCGTATTCTCGATAAAAAATCGGAATAGTTTCTATTCCTTTATAAAAATTAAATAGGCCATAATGTTCATTGGGAGAATGAATATCATCTGTATCTAAACCAAAACCCATTAATACAGATTTTAAACCTAAAATTTCTTCGAATAAGGCCACAATCGGAATAGAACCTCCTCCTCTAGTTGGCACAGGATCTTTACCGAACCCCTCTTTCATTGCCAGGAAGGCAGCCTGATAACCAGGATCTTCTTGTGGCATCACATAGGGCTCTCCTCCATGTTCAGGTTTTACAATTACCTTGACTCCCTTCGGGACCTTCGAAATAAAATAATTCGTAAATAATTCATTAATTTTTTCAAAACTTTGGTTAGGAACTAGGCGCATTGAAATTTTCGCATTTGCCTCTGAAGGTAAAACAGTTTTTGCTCCTTCCCCAGTATATCCGCCCCAAATACCATTAACGTCTAAAGTAGGACGAATTGAAGCCCTTTCAATAGTAGAATATCCCTTTTCTCCGATCACATCTTCAATTTTTAATTCCTTTTTATATTCTTCTAAATCAAAAGGAATTTTAGCCATTTCTGCTCTTTCCTTTTCAGAAAGTTCCTGAACATCTTCATAAAAACCAGGAATAGTAATTCTATTATTTTCATCTTTCATGGAAGAAATAATATCACAAAGAATATTGATAGGATT
>JBJOIA010000244.1:0-4428 GCA_046047395.1 Bacteroidota bacterium
ATATCCAAAATGATTTAAAATCTAAAGGTTTGCCTTGGGAAATAGCCAAAGCTTTTGACAATTCAGCCTTAATAGGTAATTTCATCCCTTTTAATTATTCAGAATATCTACAGGGAATTGAATTTACATTAGAAAAAAACAATACCCTTGTCCAAAAAGGAAATTCAAAAGAGATGATTTGGGGTATTGAAGAAATAATTGCCTATATTAGTCGGTATTTTACTCTTAAAACGGGTGATATCCTATTTTCTGGTACTCCTTCAGGAGTAGGTAAAATAGCCATAAATGATACGCTAATTGGTAAGATTGAAGAAAAGGAATTTTTTAACCTCAAAATTAAATAATAATGAAGCTAAAAATCGGAGATAAGGCCCCTTTAATTTCCATGAATGATTCTGATGGAAATTTAATCGATTTTAATCAATTAATAGGGACTAAAATTGTTCTTTATTTTTATCCTAAAGATGATACTCCAGGATGCACAGCCCAAGCCTGTAATTTAAATGAAAATTTAGATTCCTTTGCTGCAAAAGGGTATAAAGTGGTAGGAGTAAGTATTGATTCAAATACGAAGCATAAGAAATTTAAAGAAAAATATGGATTAAAATTCTCTCTATTAGCAGATGAGGATAAAAAAATAGTTGAAGATTATGGTGTTTGGGTGGAGAAATCAATGTATGGTAGAAAATACATGGGAACTGCTAGAATAACTTTCATAATTGATGAAAACGGTATTATTGAAAATATTATTGAAAAAGTAAATACAAAGGATCATACTAATCAAATCCTTTAAAATAAAAAAATGGATATTAAACAACTTGAACAAACGGCATCCCAGGTAAGAAGAGACATTCTAAGAATGGTTCATGCATGCCAGTCTGGCCATCCTGGAGGTTCCCTTGGATGTACAGATTTATTAGTTGCATTATATTTTGATGCAATGAAATTATCAGAATCAAATGGAAAGGTAGTATTTTCCATGAAAGGAGAGAATGAAGATTTATTCTTTCTTTCAAATGGACATATTTCACCAGTATTCTATTCGGTATTATCTAGAAGGGGATATTTCCCAACAGAAGAATTGGGTACATTTAGAAAGATAAATTCTAGATTGCAAGGCCATCCTACTACTCATGAACATTTAGATGGTATTCGTATTGCCTCTGGATCATTAGGACAAGGCCTTTCTGTTGCAACTGGTGCTGCTCAAGCTAAAAAACTTAAAGGTGATTCATCTTTAGTTTATTGTTTAATGGGTGATGGAGAACAAGACGAGGGTCAGGTATGGGAAGCTGCAATGTATGCTCCACATCATCAAGTTGATAATTTAGTTGCCATTATTGATGAAAATGGTCAGCAAATAGATGGACCAACTTCGGAGGTAATGAATAATAGAGACCTTGGAGAAAAATATCGTGCTTTTGGTTGGGAAGTGATTTCTATGGAAGGTAACAATATGCAACAAGTTGTGGATGGCTTAGCAAAAGCTAAATCATTAACTGGAAAGGGAAAACCAATTGTTATTTTAATGAAAACAGAAATGGGGGCAGGTGTTGACTTTATGATGGGTTCACATAAATGGCATGGAATAGCACCAAATGACGAGCAATTAGCAGCTGCTTTAGCTCAGTTACCAGAAACTTTAGGAGATTATTAATACGTAGAAAAATGGCATCATTTACATATACAGAAAAAAAAGATACACGTTCTGGCTTTGGAGCAGGAATGAAATATTTAAGTGAAAATAACCCTAATGTTGTCGCTTTATGTGCCGATTTAGTAGGTTCTTTAAAATTACAGGATTTTATTAAAAACTCTCCTGAGAGATTCTTCCAAACAGGAATTGCAGAAGCCAATATGATGGGTGTAGCCGCTGGCTTATCCATAAATGGTTTAATTCCTTTTGCAACTACTTTTGCAAATTTTGGTACAGGTAGAGTGTATGACCAAATTAGACAATCTATTGCCTATTCAAATAAGAATGTTAAAATATGTTGCTCACATGCTGGACTTACCCTTGGAGAAGACGGTGCTACTCATCAAATTCTTGAAGATTTAGGTTTAATGAAAATGTTACCTGGAATGGTGGTAATTAATCCGTGCGACTATAATCAAACCAAGGCTGCAACAATTGCAATTGCTGATTATGAGGGACCAGTTTATTTACGTTTCGGTAGACCTGTAGTTCCAATTTTCACACCAGAAGATCAAAAATTTGAAATTGGTAAAGCGGTTAAATTAATTGAAGGTTCTGATGTAAGTATATTTGCAACAGGTCATTTAGTTTGGGAGGCTATCCAAGCTGCAGATCAATTAAAGGAGGAAGGTATTTCTGCTGAAGTGATCAATATTCATACAATTAAACCTTTGGATAATCAGGCTATTTTAGAGTCTGTTGCTAAAACGAAATGTTTGGTATCTGCTGAAGAGCATCAATATAATGGTGGCTTAGGAGATTCAATCGCTCAATTATTAATTCAAAATACTCCTTATCCAATGGAATATGTTGGCGTAAATGATAGCTTTGGTGAATCCGGAACTCCTGCCCAATTAATGGATAAATATGGTTTGAACGCAGCTTCAATAATTGAAAAAGTTAAAATAGCCATTTCAAGAAAAGCTTAGAAAGGATAACCAATTCCAATATTAAATAATACGGGGTTCTCAGCATTTCCAAAACCAGTTTTGTTGAGAACCCATTTTTTTCCAATTTCTTTGGAAGGATCTACAGCCTTGGATGCCATATCCAATCTTAATAGGAAATAAGTAAAGTCCCATCTTATACCAAATCCTGTTCCAATTGCAATTTGTTTGTAAAAATTAATTAGATCAAAATTTCCATCTAAATAGGCATTTCCTTGTTTGAAATTCCAAATATTTCCTGCATCAATGAATGTTGCTCCATTAATTTTCCCAAAAAAATCAAAAATTTTGAATCGATATTCAGCTGATGTTTCAAAAATAATACTACCAGGTTTTTCAATCAATTCATTCGTAGATTGAAATCCGCCAGGCCCTAATCTTCTTGGCCTCCATGCACGAATAGAAGATGGACCTCCAATAAAGAAATTCTTCTCATAAGGTAACTGGTAACCATTTTCTTTACTGTATGAATAGGCAAGTCCGGTTTTTACCTTAAAGGCGATTTGGGAATTATCTCTATACCCCAACAAAATATATTTTCTATAATCTAAATCAAATCGTAAATACCGATAAAATTGTAAATTATTCGAATTTTGAAGAATATTTTCAACAAAGCGATAATATTTATCCTTAGTAAAATTCAATAAAGTTCCTCCTGATTCAATCGTATAAGAAATCGATTTGCCATCTACTAATTTATTAGTGGCATCAAAATTAGCCTTCTGATAGGAAAAATTAATATTTGATACAAAAGAAGGATTAAAACTTCGATATAAATTATTTCCAGTTAATCTTAATTCTTCCAAATAATTCTGGAAATCCGTAGAGGTTTTGGTAGAAGGATAATTAGTATTTATCATATTTAAATCGAATAATGATAATTTATACATTCTTCTATTTGATTTTTGCCAATATAAATTCTGAAATATATTAACATTATTTCTGGCATATTCCGGTCGATTAATATAATTATAACTTATTCCATATTGCGTTTTTGAGGCAAATATATTTTGAAATAGTTTTTTTTCTAAAATTCTATTCGGAAGAGTTAAATAGGGAATATTCAAGCTTGAAGACAAGGTTAAATCTAGATTTTTTCTTGTCTCAGAGGTATTAATAAAACCTGCTTGGGCCTCAAATCCAATTCTAGCTGTAAAATCTAAATAATCTAAATAGGAAAATATACGTCTAATTTTAAATGAATTGGATAGGAAAGGTCCTGGTATACCTCTAAATATAGAACCTCCCAATTCAGAATTAAAATTAAATTTATCTTGATTGATTAGTTCAAAATTTGGTTTTAATAAGGTATTTTTCTCCTCTAATTTTAAATTAGTAGATCTAAATTGATCTGATATAGTTAAATTTTGAACGGCATAATTAACCTTATTCTGAGAATAAGGATTACCAAACTGAATATTTATTATTTTCCTTAACTTTTTTTCGAGTGAATAAGGTACAGGTATTGGCTCAGCTTTTTGATCAAATAATTTAAAATTAGGATTATCAAACCTAAATTGTCTATCATAAAGTTCAGATCCTTGAAAATTCACTTTTGGAATCTGATATACTAAATCTATTTTATTTAAGGTAGTATCCTTTAAATCATTAATTTGTATAGAAATTGCATCTTCACCAATTTTATAATAACCTGAATTTCTCAAATAGTTAACCAAAGCAGATTTTTCCTCTTTTATTTTTTCAAGATTTAATAATTTATTTTTTTCAATTAAACTTGAAGTCTTTAAATAATTATTTACATGCAAGGCAATTGCAGGATTATTT
>JBJOIA010000245.1:0-9118 GCA_046047395.1 Bacteroidota bacterium
ATAAAATTATTCAATAATAAAATTGATAAATTTGAAATTATCCTACCGGTTTCTGGAAAGCAAATTAATTTAAATGAAATTTATTTCACAGAAAAATCATCGAATGATAAAGAATTAATACTAGAAAGTTTACCAATTGAAGGCCATACCATACTTAAACGTTATGTTATTGACTCAACTGGATTTTTGATTCATTTTTCTTTAGGCCTTCAAAATTTAGGAAATTCTATTACAGGCAATGAAATTGCCATCCATTGGCAAGAAATTGTTACAAATACGGAAAAAAGTATAGATGAATCTAGAAAAGCAACTATCAATTATTTATTAAATCAAGATGAAGAATTTGATTATCTTTCTGAAAACCCAACGAATTCAGAAGAAATTAATTTAAGTCAAAGTGTAAATTGGGTAACTTATAAAAGAAAATATTTCCTTTCTGGAATAATCCCTAAAGATTTTAATTTTTCAAAAGCGAATTTAAAATCTGTTCCAAATTTAGATGACTCTACTAATTTAAAGACGCTTAGTTCAACTTTAATTATTGGTACCAATCAAATAAAAAATGGGGAATTGGCATTTGATTTTTACTATGGTCCTAATGATTATTCAATCATTAAAAATATTACTACAGATTTTGGCAAAAATGTAAAATTATCTTATGATTTCTTATTGCCCATTACAAAGTATATTTACGTTCCATTATTTAATTTCTTAGAAACGATATTCAGTAATTATGGTATTTTGATAATCATATTAGTATTAATTATCAAAACAGCCTTATTACCATTGACCTACCGTTCTTACGTTTCAATGGCTAAAACACGTTTATTACAGCCTGAGATTGCTGCCATTAAGGAAAAAGTGGGAGGAGATGCAGCAAAGGTTCAACAGGAAACGATGAAACTTTATTCTGAAGTAGGTGTAAATCCACTAAGTGGTTGTGTGCCTATTTTAGCTACAATGCCAATTCTTATGGCTGTATTTATGTTATTTCCTAGTTTGATTAATCTTAGACAAGAATCGTTCTTATGGGCTAATGATTTATCAACTTATGATTCTATTTTTAATTTGCCATTTAATATTCCATTTTATGGAGATCATGTGAGTTTGTTCTGTTTGTTAATGACGATCTCACAATTAGTTTATGGCTATTATAATAATCAAATGACACCATCACAGGAAGGACAACCATTTGACATGAAAAAAATGGCCTATATCACTCCTGTTGTGTTTATGTTTGTAATGAACTCCTTCCCTGCTGGCTTAAGTTTCTATTATTTTGTTTCGAATTTGGTAACAATCGGCCAACAAATTGCTATCAGAAGATTCATCAATGAAGATAAAATTCGTTTAGTATTAGAAGAAAATAGAAAGAAAATCAAAGCTTCAGGCGGAAAAAAATCCAAGTTTTCACAAATGTTACAAGCTCAAATGAAAGCAATGGAGGAACAACAAAAGACCAAAGGAAAGAAATAATGGAAAGAGGGAATAGTCAGAAATTATATTCAAAAGCAACTGAACTAATCCCTGGAGGAGTAAATTCTCCGGTAAGGGCATTTAAATCAGTCGGAGGAAATCCTGTGTTTTTAGATCATGCCAAGGGTGCTTATCTTTATGATGTTGACGGGAATCAATATATTGATTTGATTAATTCTTGGGGTCCTATGCTATTTGGGCATGCTCATCCCTATATAGAGGAAAAATTAACTTCTGCTCTGAAGAATTCTTTTTCATTTGGTGCGCCTACTCAAAAAGAGGTTGAAATTGCTGAAAAAATAATTTCATTTGTACCTTCAATTGAAAAAGTTCGATTGGTTAATTCTGGCACAGAGGCTACTATGTCTGCCATTAGAGTTGCCAGGGCTTATTCAAAAAAGGATAAAATTATTAAGTTTGAAGGCTGTTTTCATGGTCACGGCGATTCTTTCTTAATTGCTGCTGGATCTGGCGCCGCAACCCTAGGAATACCAGATAGTCCGGGTGTTACTAAAAGTTTGGCTAAAGATACTTTGACAGCCATTTACAATGATTTAAATTCAGTTGAAGCTTTATTCAAAGAATATTCTGGAGAAATTGCTGGAATTATCTTAGAACCCGTAGTTGGTAATATGGGTTTAGTATTACCAAAACCTGGATTTTTAGAAGGTTTAAGGAAATTGGCAGATCAATATGAAGCCGTTTTGATTTTTGATGAGGTAATGACTGGATTTAGATTATCCAAGGCAGGATATCAGGGTATTACAACCGTAAAACCAGATTTAACTACTTTGGGTAAAATTATTGGAGGGGGACTTCCAGTAGGAGCTTATGGAGGAAAAAAAGAAATCATGGCCATGGTGGCTCCAGAAGGACCTGTATATCAATCGGGAACTCTTTCTGGAAATCCATTAGCAACTACTGCTGGATTAGCAATGATGGATCTTATAGATCAAAATCCAACTATTTATAATAAATTAGAAGAAAAAACCACTAAGTTAGCAACTGGTATTAAATCTATCTTAAAAGAATTGAATTTAAATTATCAGGTTCAACAAATAGGATCAATGTTTACTTTATTTTTCAAAGATGGGGAAGTAAATAATTTTTCAGATGCAAAAGAATCAGATACCAATTTATTTGGTAAATATTTTAATTTTATGCTAAATAATGGTATTTATTTACCTCCTTCCCAATATGAATCATGGTTTATTTCGGATTCAATAGAAGACGGACATATTGAAAAAATTATAAAGTGCACAAAAGAATTCCTTACCATAAATTAGTTTATTTCCATGGATAAACAGAATCCATTTTTAAGTTTAATTATTCCGGTTTATAATAGACCCAAGGATGTTTTTGAGGTTCTTGAGTCACTTTCGAAACAAACAGAAACTAATTTTGAAGTTTTAGTGATTGAGGATGGTTCTACGGAAAAAGCGGATGAAGAAGTAAAAAAATTTACTAATAAATTAACCATAAAATATTTTTGGAAAGAAAATTCAGGCCCAAGTGATACTAGAAATTTTGGTCTAAATAAAGCCGAGGGTGATTTTTTAATAATCTTAGATTCGGATTTAATTATTCCTGAAAAATATATTGCAATTATAAATAATTCACTTAAAAATGAAAAATTTGATTGCTTTGGAGGACCAGACGGAGGTTTTGAAAAATTTACAGAAAAACAACTTGCCATTAATTTTGCAATGACATCCTTTCTTACTACTGGAGGAATAAGAGGTTCAAAATTAAATAAAAAGTTTTATCCAAGAAGTTTTAATATGGGTTTTACCCGAGAAGTACTTAATAAGACTGAAGGATTTAATAAAAATTTACTAATTGGAGAAGATATAGACTTAAGTATTCGGATATATCAATTAGGATTTAAAGTAATTTACATCGATGAGGCAATTGTCTTTCATAAAAGAAGGGGAGATTTTGAAAAATTTTTTAAACAAGTTTCAATATTCGGGAAGGCAAGATTTGAATTATCTAAAATTCATCCAGGAAGTTTAAAAGTCATACACTTATTACCCTTAGTATATTTATTTTCTTGTATAGGATTATTGATTTTAGGGATCTTTATTTCGCAAAAAGCATTTCTTCCGATATTATTTATTAATTTTCTGTTTGGCATTGAAGCATCCAAAAAAGTAGGATTTAAATCAGTCCATTTGGCTATTTTTGCAGCAAATATTCAATTAATAGGTTATGCTTTAGGGTTTATTTCAGGAATAAAAAAACATAAAAACTGATTTTAATAATAACTTTCAGTCATTAAATAGTTTTTTACATAATCCTCTACTCCTTCTTCCAAACTCGTAAATGGTTGATTATATCCAATAGAAAAAAGCTTTTGCATATTCGCTTGGGTGAAATATTGGTATTTATCTCGAATATCTTCAGGGGTATCAACATAAGAAATCCTTTCTTCTTTCCCTAAGGCTTTAAATGTCGCTTTTGTTAAATCTAAAAAGGTTCTTGCCTTGCCAGTACCTAAATTATAAATACCAGAATTTTTACGATGATACATCAAGAAAATACAAACCTCAACTACATCCTTTACATAAACAAAATCTCTTAATTGTTCTCCATCTTTAAAATCAGGATGATGGGACCGAAATAATTTCATGGAATGGCTTTGATTTATTTGTTTAAAAGCATGGAGGATGACAGATGCCATCCTACCTTTATGATATTCATTGGGTCCATAAACATTGAAGAATTTCAAGCCAGCCCAGAAAAATGGTTTATTTTCTTGATCCAAAATCCATTTATCAAATTCATTTTTGGAAATCCCATATGGATTTAAAGGTTTTTAATCTTTAGATTATTCTTCTTTATCATCATAACCTAATTCTCCTAAACCATAGGTAGCAGCAGATGAAGCATAAACTAAAGGAATTTGATAATCATGACAACGAGAAAATACCTTTTTTGAATATTCTAAATTTAATTCATTTAAAATTTCCATGTTGAATTCAGTGGTATCGGTACGGGCACCTAAATGAAAACAAAATTCAACTTCCCTATGATTTTTATCAAGCCAATCAAATAAATCCTCTCTATTTACCCTTTCTTGAATCTTTTTACCTACTAAATTCCCTTCTTTTTCTGGAATAGAAAAATTATCAACAGCTATAATATAATTGAAATTTAATTGATTTAACTTTGAAATAAGGCATGAACCAATAAAACCTGCAGCACCTGTAACGACTATCATATTGAAATGTTTAGAATACAAAATTAACAAAATTAAAATATTTGCTTAAATTTGCAGTAAATAAAAAGTCTGCTACGTTTTCCCAGGCTATTAAACTGAAAACATGATATACGTCGTAAGAAAAGAACACTTTAATGCTGCCCATCGGTTATATAATCCGAATTGGTCAGATGAAAAAAACGAAGAGGTTTTTGGTCCTTGTGCTAATTCAAATTGGCACGGTCATAACTTTGAACTAATTGTTACACTAAAGGGTAAACCAGATCCTGACACAGGTTTTGTTTATGATTTAAAACAATTAGGAAATTTGATTAAAAAAGAAATCATTGACAAGGTAGATCATAAAAATCTAAATATAGATGTAGATTTTATGAAAGATAAACTAACAAGTTGTGAAAACCTTGCTATTGAATTCTGGAAAATCTTAGAGCCAAAAATTAGTTTAACTTCCAATGCCCGACTACACAAAATTCATTTGATTGAAACCCATAAGAATTCTGTCGAGTATTATGGAGAATAATTCAGCATGAAATATTTTATTTTAGCAGGGGAAAAATCAGGTGATTTACATGGTTCCAACCTTGTAAAAGAGTTAAAAAAATTGGATAGCCAGGCTGAATTTCAGGCTTGGGGAGGTGATGCAATGGCCAAAGAGGGTGCTAAAATAAATATTCATTATAAGGATTTAGCGATAATGGGTCTATTAGGGGTAATTCAAAACCTAAAAAGACTTCAAAAGAATTTTGATATTTTTAAAAATCAAATCAATACCTTCAAACCGGATGTAGTAATATTCATCGATTATGGTGGGTTTAATCTTCGTGCGGCAAGAATAGCAAAGACGTATGGATTTACAACGCATTTTTATATTGCCCCAAAAGTATGGGCTTGGAATAAAATGCGTATTTCAAAAATCAAAAAATGGATTGATTATCTATATGTAATATTTCCATTTGAAAAAAAACTATTTGAAGAACATAAAATAAATACTTTTTATGTTGGAAATCCCTTGAAAGACTCAGTAGATAATTTTATTTCTAACCCTAATTTCATTAAGGAAAATAATTTACCGAAGGATTATATAGCCTTATTACCAGGAAGTAGGAAGCAAGAAATTAATTATAATCTTCCCATTTTAAATCAAGTTCAAAAGGCTAATCCGAATTATCAATTTATAATTGCTGGGGTTCCTGAATTTAGGGATTTATATAAGACGGACATTCCAGTGATTATTAATGATACGTATAATATATTAACAAATTCAAGATTGGCGATAGTAACCTCTGGAACGGCTACTTTAGAAACTGCTTTATTGAAAATTCCTCAGATTGTAATTTATAAAACAGATTGGATATTTTATTCTTTAGCAAAAGTATTAGTAAATATCAAACATATTTCGTTGGTAAATATTATCTTAAATAAATTAGCAATACCTGAATTAATTCAAGGAAATTTTAATCTTGAGCAAATTAATTCAAAAATTGAGGAGCTGTATCCTGATACGGAATCAAGAATTAATCAATTGAAAAATTATCAAGAATTAGAAAAACTAGTAGGTGAAAATGGAGCAAGCAAGAAGGTAGCGGAATTGATTATCCAATCCCTTAATCATTCAAGTAATTTTTAATCCAGTCTTTTTTTACCCCTCCTATTGTATTAAAAAAACTTGCAATATTTTTTTTGTCAATGTCAAAATCACCTGTGGTATAAAATGGTTCATTTATCACCACCTCTTTCTTAGGATAGTCGAAGCCTACAAAAATCAAAGGTATTTTAGCATTATCTGCAATATGATAAAAGCCTGTTTTTAACTTATCCACATTTTTTCTTGTACCTTCTGGAGCCAATGCGCCATAATATTTATCATGAGAATTAAAAATATCCACGATTGAATCAACTAAGTTATTACTTTTTGATCGATCTACTGGATAACCTCCGAGTATGCGAAATAAAAACCCAAAAGGAGGTTTAAATAATTCTTTTTTACCCCAAAAATGAATCATTCTACCAATATGGGCCCTAGCACCTAAACCTACTGGAAAATCAACCCATGAGGCATGTGGACAAACTATGACCAGCGCTTTGGGAATTTCATAAGGAATATTTCCTTTTAATTTCCATCCAAAAAAAGTAAATAAAAATTTAAGCATTTATATAGTTGTTGATTACGGTTTTAATTGGCTCAATTCTATTAAGAGGATCAACCAAATGAGCTTGAATTCCTAAGGATTTTGCCATCTCTATATTAGCGAAATTATCATCAAAAAATATTATTTCTTCGAATTTTTTTTGAATTTTTTGGGATAAATATTCATAAATCTGTTTTTCAGGTTTTATTTCCTGAATTTCAAATGACAAAAACAGTTTATTGAAATTAGAAAACAGGTTATTTGAAAATTCCTTTTTTCGATATAAATCAGCATGAATTTTACTGGTATTACTTAATAGATAAATGGATTCAAATTCATTTCTTAAGAAATTCATCAAAAATAAACTATCCTCTGGAACGTTTATTAATAAAGAATTAAATGCTTGGTCAAATTCAACATCTGTACATTCGAGAAATAATTCTTTTTTTAGGAATTTTCTAAATTCAGCATCATTCATTAACCCTTTTTCATATTTATACCAAAGGGAATGGTTCTCTATTTGGTATTTTATATCCTCAGCTTGAAATTTTGAAGAAAAAGATGCAAATGCCTGATAAGTAAGATTTAAATCGATGGGCAATAAAACATTACCCAAATCAAATACTAGTGCTATATCTTTATTTAGCGTTTTCATTAAAAACTCCCATTGAAGAAAATTTTTCAATCCGATTATTAATACGCTCTTGAGGACTTAATTGATTTAATGCTTTAAGTTCTTTTTTAATCGTATTTTTAACGATACGAATGGTCTCTTCTACATCTACATGAGCACCTCCTAAAGGTTCAGGAATTATTCCATCGATTAGACCATTTTTAAGCATATCAGTAGCGGTAAGTTTTAAGGCTTCAGCGGCTTTTTCTTTATAATCCCATGATCTCCATAAGATAGATGAACAAGATTCAGGTGAAATAACTGAATACCAAGTATTTTCCATCATTAAAACCCTATCTCCTATTCCAATACCAATTGCCCCACCGGAAGCTCCCTCACCAATAATAATGGCAATAATTGGCACCTTAATCATAAACATTTCTTTAATATTTCTAGCAATGGCCTCTCCTTGTCCTCTTTCCTCTGCCTCAATACCACAAAATGCTCCAGGTGTATCTACAAAACAAACAATAGGTTTATTGAATTTTTCGGCCATTTTCATGGTTCTTAAAGCCTTTCTATATCCTTCAGGATTTGCCATTCCAAAATTTCTATATTGACGCTGTTTGGTATTTCTACCTTTTTGTTGACCAATAAACATGATTGAAATTTCATCATCCAAATTTCCAAACCCACAAATCATTGCGTGATCATCAGCAACTTGTCTATCCCCATGAATCTCTATAAACTCTGTACACATCCCTTGAATATAATCCATGGTATATGGACGATCTGGATGTCTAGACAATTGAACTTTTTGCCAACGGGTTAAATTTGAAAATGTTTCTTTACGTAGATCGTGAATTTTGTCCTCTAATGAGGAAACAGCTTCTTTCACATCTACATTATTTTCATTCGCTAATTTCTTCATTTCTATTAGCTTTTCTTCAAGATCTGCTATCGGTTTTTCAAAATCCAATAATGTTCGCATATTGTTAATTGTAATTATACAAATTTAAAATTAAAGATTAAATATTTCATTTTTTTCGGGACAAATTACATCCTCAAAACCCAATGATTCTAAATCTTTTTGGAAATCCAACATACTTGGTTCATCTCCATGAACTAAAAATATTTTTTTTATAGTTGATTTATTCTGATTTTTTGCAAATTCTAATAAACCATTTTTATCAGCATGACCAGAAAAAACATCAATTTTTTCAATATTGGCATTTCTCCGATATTCCTTATTTTTAATTATTATTCGTTCTTTTTTCTCCAATAATTCTCTTCCAATTGTTCCATCTGCGGCATATCCAATCAATAAAATGGTTGCATAGGAATTTTCAAGATTTTGGGCAATATGATGTTCGACTCTTCCTCCACTAATCATACCTGATGAAGAAATAATTATACAAGGCTCTCTAAAATTATCTATAGCATGCGATTCCTTCTCGGTTTGCATGAAAACTAAATTTTCAAAGTCGAACAATGAATCAGTATCTTCATAAAATTCTTTTGCTTCATTATTGAGGAATGACAAGTATTTTTGATAGATTTTAGTAGAACTTTTTCCAAGTGGACTATCAGTAAAAACTTTTATAGCTGGAATTTTACCTTCTTCAATTAACTGATTTAAAGTAAATAAAACAGCTTGGGTTCGACCGACTGAAAATG
>JBJOIA010000246.1:0-4768 GCA_046047395.1 Bacteroidota bacterium
ATCTTTTTCGTTTTTAAAATTTTGAAGAGTATATTTGAAAATTAAGTCTTTTTCCACCAGAAATTGAAAGAAAGGAAGGAAATTTTTTGCAACTGTTTGAAAATCCGGACTTATACCACCCGTATTCGTTAACGGTCTTCCGTTTTGAGTTTGATAATTCAACGTAGTATCTGTAATTTCTGAATTAAAATAGTTGATTTTTTGAATACATCTTCCACTTGGTAAGTAATATCTTGCAGTAGTTAATTTGATTTTGGTTCGATACGGGAGGTCTCTTGTAATCTGTACTAATCCTTTTCCATAACTTTTTTGCCCTAATATTAAAGCCCTATCATATTCTTGTAAAACTCCGGCTAAAATTTCGGAAGCGGAGGCTGTGTTAGGGTCAATAATTATTATGATTGGAATAGTTTCATCTAAGGGATTATTTATAGTGAAATAGGTATTATTCCATTCTTCTCTTTTACCTTTGGTAACTACTACTTTTTTATTTTTTGGAATGAAATAATTACAAATTTCTACCGCTTGCGTTAATAAACCTCCTGGATTGGAACTTAAATCGATAATAAGCTTTTTCATTCCTTGTTTTTTCAAATCAAGGAAGGCGTTTTTAAATTCATTTGAAGCCTCGTGATTAAATTCGTTTAAATCAATTATACCGGTTTCTTCGTCTAATAATTGATAATAATGAATATTTTTTAAATGAATGGTGGACCTAGAAATATCAAATGCTCTTATTTCTTGATTTTCGATTGATTGAACTGTTAATTCGATTTTTGTTCCTGATTTTCCTGCAATTAATCTGTTTACTTCAGATTGAGAAAGACCTGAAATTTCTTCATTGTTCACTTTAATTATTTGATCCCCAATATGTAAATTCGCTTTCTCAGCTGGGCTTCCTTCCTCAACATCAAAAACATAGAATTTTTTGTCGACTATATTTAATACAATCCCAATGCCTTCATATTTTCCGGTAGTAAGGGCTAAATAATTATCTATTTCTTCCTCTGGGTAGTAGCTTGTGTAGGGGTCTAAACCCTCAAGCATACTTTCTATTGAATTTTCGACTAATTCTTTTGGTTGAATTTCCTCCGCATAGAATTTATCTAATTCTTTTAAAACCGATGCATAGATTTCTATACTTTTTGCCAATTCTAAAATCTTATTATTAGGCAGAGAGAATCCTAAAATAATCAGAAAAGGAAAAATCAATAATAAATATTTTGATTTAATTTTTTTCATGGTTTGGTTGAGATAGTAGTTCTAAGGTTTTAATCATTTTTTCTTGAATCAAATCAAAGTCTTCAATTTTTTTTCCAATATACGTGAAAACAATAAACTCAGGAAGAGTTTTATTTTCATTGAGATGAAAAAATGGTTTATTTAATCGATATGCCTCTCTGATTCTCCTTTTTAATAGGTTTCTGTCTACTGCTTTTTTAAATTTTCGTTTTGAAACAGAAATTAAGACTTTCGGATTAGGGTAATTTTTGCTTTGATTCAAAAATAAAATACGAAAAGGATAGACAAATTGTTCAACAACAATCGGACTATCCTTCTTAAATATTAAATCTATGATGGATTGCTGAGTAAGTTTTTCTTGCTTTGAAAATGTAAATTTCACGGATTTTGTAATTTAAATTACAATAATCCAAAAAAAGCTACCCCATCAGCAATTTATGGATTATTTTCCTCTTTTCTCGTCTGAAACGCTAAGTTTATGACGACCTTTAGCTCTTCTTGAAGCTAATACTCTACGACCATTTGCAGTCGACATTCTCTCACGGAAACCGTGCTTGTTCTTTCTTTTTCTTACAGAAGGTTGAAATGTTCTTTTCATTTTATTTATTTTTAATTGCTTCGCAGCAAAAATTTCGGATTGCAAAGGTAAAAATAAAACTTAATATTTGAAAGGTCTTTTCTAAAAATATTAAATTTTTTCCATTAATTTCCATTTCCAACCCCATTTCGCCAATCTATATCTTATTGAATGTCCAATTACACCTAAACCATAAATGGAACTTCGCATAAAATTAATTGAAGAGGCTTCTTCAAAATATTTAGTAGGGCAGGTAACCTCTCCAATTTCAAAGCCGTTCCAAAATACCTGCAGAGCCATTTGGTTGTCAAAAATGAAATCATCACTAGCTTTTTCAAAAGGAACAGATTCTAAAATTTCTTTTGAGAATCCTCGATAACCTGTATGATATTCTGATAATTTTTGATTGATTAAAATATTTTGAAAAAGAGTAAGTGCCCGATTGGCAATATATTTATAAATAGGCATTCCTCCCTTTAAGGCTCCTTTTCCTAAAATTCTAGAAGCAAAAACTGCAGGATATAATTCATTTCCAATGATGCTGATAATTGCCTTCAATAATTTGGGAGTATACTGGTAGTCGGGATGTACCATTATTACAATATCTGCTCCTAATTCTAGGGCCTTTTTGTAACAAGTTTTTTGATTTCCCCCATAACCTTTGTTTTTGTCATGTTTAATTACATGTTTAATTCCAAGGTTTTTTGCTACTTCTACGGTATTATCCGGACTATGATCATCTACCAGAATTACCTCATCTACCCAATCGAAAGGAATTTCCTTATAGGTTTTTTCTAATGTAAGAGCGGCCTTGTAGGCGGGCATCACAACAATTACTTTTTTTCCTTCGTACATTTATGAACTTTAATTAATGCAAAAATAGGGATTTCTATTCAAATATGAATTTTTGTGTTGTTTTCCTGAATTGCAGAGGAGTTTGATTTCTATTTTTTTTAAATATTTTGTTGAAATGAGAAACATTTCCGAATCCACTTTCAAAACAAATTTCCAATACAGATTTTTCTGTGTTTTTTAATTGCTCACAGGCAAATTTTATTCTAAAGTCAGTAACAATTTCAATAAAAGTTTTTCTTGTTACCTTTTTTAAGTATCTACAAAATGCTGTTTCTGTCATATTCGCTAAATGGGCGGCTTCATCCAAATGGACCTCATGTGTAAAATTTGCTATGATATAGGAATAGACTTTATTAATCCTTTCCAAATCTGTATTATTTAGATGATAATTTTCTTTTATTGGATTTAAAATACGAATATTTTCTTGCTCTAACTGAATTTGTTTTAAAATGAATAATAAATCAATTAATTGGTCTAAAGGATCCTTTGAATTGAATTTTAAAATTCGATTTTTTAAATTAAAAGATTGAAATTTGTCCAAGGAAATACCTTGTTTTGCAATTTCTAGAAGGGATTTTAAATTTTCTAAGCCATTATTCAAAATAATGTTTTCTGAAAAATGAATTACAATTGCCTCGGAATTTTCTCCTTTGGGGTCTTCTAATAAGAGATTGGAACGATCATTTTGCCAACAATGTGGAAGGTTTGATCCTAATAAAATTAAATCACCTTCCTTGAAGTCCTCAATTGAGTTTCCTACGAATCTTTTCCCTTTTCCTTGGATAATATAGGTTAATTCCAAGGCTGGATGATAATGAAGAGGAGAGTCAAATCGCGTTAATTTTATATGTTTTGATTGAATTACTTCTTTTTCATTCCAAGAAATTTGTTCAAAACTTGCTTTCATATTTTGTTTAAATTTAACAAATTTTTATAAAAATAACCTATTTCATGATAAAATAGCATAATTATTAGGAAAAATTGAATAAGATTTAAAGAATTAATTTTTAGAATTTTGGAATAAAAAAACTTATGAAAGAAAAGATTCAGTTTTTTGAAGAAAATGGTCATGTTTATATTCCTAGCCTTATAGATTCCTCTAATTTAGAAGTATATCGGAAGGAGATAGAAAATTTTTCAATTAATTTTTCCAAGGGTGTAAAGAGAATGGAAGAGCGGGATACTTATGGAAAAGCCTTTTTACAGATGATGAATTTATGGGAAATAAATTCTAAAATTAAGGAATTCGTCTTTAATCCTAAATTTGCCCAAATGGCGGCAGATTTATTAGGAGTAAAGAAGGTTCGTCTTTATCATGATCAGGCATTATTTAAAGAACCAGGCGGGGGTCCAACTCCTTGGCATCAGGATCAATATTATTGGCCTTTGGATACGGATAAAACCATTACCATGTGGATGCCTTTGGTTGATATAGATGATAATATGGGTATGCTTACATTTGCCTCAAAATCTCAAAATGAAACACTTCCTTTAATGAAAATCTCAGATGATTCTGAAAAATTTATTGAAGATTATGTACGTTTAAAAGGTTTTGAAGTTTATGCTCAAAAATCGATGAAAGCAGGAGATGCTACCTTTCATCGAGGTTGGACACTCCACAAGGCTGAGGGAAATTTTTCGTATAATATGCGATCTGTGATGACAATAATTTATATGGATGCAGATGCCAAAATAATTCAACCTAAAAATGAAAACCAGGAGGCTGACAGACAACGTTGGTTAATGGGGTTACCAATTGGAAATTCTGCAAATTCCAAACTTAATCCTATTTTGAATTAATGTTTTGGACAACCACAATCATTTCCCTTTTTTGAAAAAATTCGTTTAAAAATATTTTTATTATTTTTTCTTTTTGTCTTCTTAAATTTTTTCCTTAGAACTTCTATTTTAACAGATTTATTTTGTGAAATATTATTAGCCCTTAAATTT
The DNA here is from genome assembly GCA_046047395.1 of Bacteroidota bacterium. Taxonomy (GTDB): domain Bacteria; phylum Bacteroidota; class Bacteroidia; order Cytophagales; family Spirosomataceae; genus CAZVFE01. The sequence continues at coordinate 4,625 of JBJOIA010000246.1, forward strand.
GGACTTATTAATAGAATTCCTAAGGAAAAAATTAAAGAATATTTAAGTGTTTTAATCATTTCTTTTTGTAAAAACTTTTTAATAATTCAATCTGAGCATTTTTCTCTTGTATGATTTTTTCATATTGCTCTTTAATTTCTTGTA
>JBJOIA010000247.1:0-2575 GCA_046047395.1 Bacteroidota bacterium
TTATTTGATGCATTTCCATAAAGACTTCCTCCGGAAGAGGAGGTCCTTGCTTCAATTCTCCTAGGGTCTAAATAGTCTTGAGTTTCGATTAAATCTTCGATATTTTCACCTAAAACCAACGAAATTCGCTTTAAGATATTTTTTCGTGTTTTTTCTATTAAATCATCCCAATTTTGCCCTTGATTAGTTGGGGCATTAACTAATAAAAACCAGTTTTCACATCCTTCTGGAGCATCTTCCTTTTCTATTTTGCTGGAAATATGAAGATAAATTGTGATATCATCAGCCATGGTTTTATCCTCAAAAATTGCCTTGAATTCATTTTGATAATCATTGGCAAAAAATATATTATGAACATCCAATTCAGAAAAAGACTTCTTAACCCCCCAATAAAAAATAATACCTGAGCTAGATTTTTCCTGTTTAATTAATTTTTCAGGATAAAACTTTTTGGTAATTAAGCCTTCATAAGTAGGACGAATATCTGAATTTGAAGCGATTATATCGAAATCATATTTTCCTTTATGGCTTATCAAACTTTTAGCCTTATTGCCCTCAAAAACTATTTTTTCTATTTTTTCTTTTGTTTTAAATTCGATCCCTACTTCTTTTGCTAATTTTACCAAAGATTGAATAATGGAAATAATCCCACCTTTAGGGAAAAAAGCTCCTTGATTATATTCTAAATGTGGTATAACTGTCAGGGTACCTGGGGTTTTATAGGGATTTGAGCCATTATAAGTAGCATACCGATTAAATAATTGGATAGTTTTTGGATTTTTGAATCGATTTCCATTAAAACTATTCATAGTGGAGAAGATTCCTAATTTTCCTAGGTTTAAATATCCTTTTATGGCCTTAGAACTTAGCCAGGTATTCCATTGATTTAATGGGGATTCTATGAATAATGGCGAAATAATTGAATAATTCTCATCAATTACTTTAAAATAAGAAATTAAATCCCGTGGATTTTCCCCTAATATGGATTCGAATTCTTGGGAGGTTTTTTCTAAATTTTTAAAAGTAGATAATCGTGTATTGTCATCCCAAAAATAATTACAAATCGTTTCTAACTGTTGATATTGAAAATAATCCTCAGGATTTTTATTAAATAATTCAAATAATTCAGTTATTAACCAAGGTTGTGTAAACAAGGAAGGGCCTAAATCCCATCGGTAACCCTTTTCCTTCATTTCTGCTAATTTTCCTCCTAAATGTTCATTTGCCTCAAAGACAGTCACCTCATATCCTTTTTTTCTCCATCTCAAAGCGAGAGCCAAACCTCCAATACCTGAACCAATTATTCCTGCTTTTTTCATTTATCCAATCTTGACTATACTAATTTAAATTAATTAGGTTATTTTTGCATTGAAAATTTATAAAAATATGTTTAGAAGTCATACTTGTGGTGAATTAAGAATAGAAGATTTAGGGAAAGAGGTTGAATTATGTGGATGGTTGCAAAGAACCAGAGACAAAGGAGGGATGATTTGGATTGACCTAAGAGATCGATATGGAATTACACAATTAATTTTAGAAGAAGGCAAGACTCCATCTGCCATTTTAAACCTAGCCAGAGATTTATCTAGAGAATTCGTGATCCAGGTTAAGGGTATAGTAGTTGAAAGATTATCTAAAAATCCTAAAATACCAACTGGGGATATCGAAATTAAAATTTCTGATTTAAAAGTATTAAATAAAGCGAAGTTGCCACCATTCTTAATTGAAGATGACACAGATGGGGGTGATGATTTGCGAATGAAATACCGTTATTTGGATTTAAGAAGAAATCCAATTAGAAAATCTTTAGAATTGCGCCATCTCATGGCCAAAGAAGTAAGAAATTACTTGGATAATCAGCAATTTATTGAAGTTGAAACTCCTGTATTGATAAAATCTACTCCTGAGGGTGCTAGGGATTTTGTGGTTCCTTCTAGAATGAATCCTGGAGAGTTTTATGCTCTTCCTCAATCGCCCCAAACTTTTAAACAATTATTGATGGTTTCTGGGTTTGATCGTTATTATCAAATCGTAAAATGCTTTAGAGATGAAGATTTACGTGCTGATCGTCAACCTGAATTTACCCAAATAGACTGTGAAATGTCTTTTGTTGAACAAGAAGATATATTGAATTTATTTGAGGGTTTAATAAAGCACCTTTTTAAAACAGTGAAGGGGGTAAATATCGAGGAAGTACCTCGAATGACCTATGCAGATGCCATGAAATATTATGGTTCAGACAAGCCTGATATCCGTTTTGACATGAAGTTTGTTGAATTAAAAGGAGAGGAAATTGACTTAACATCAGGAAAAGATTTTCAAGTATTTGATCAAGCAAATTTAGTAGTAGGCATTGGTGTTCCTGGTGCTGCTGAATATACTAGGAAACAGGTTGATGAATTAACTGATTTTGTTAAAAGACCACAGATTGGAGCTAAAGGGTTAGTTTATGTGCGCTATAATTTGGATGGAACATTCAAATCATCAGTTGATAAATTTTATGGAGAAGAAGATCTAAAAAAATGGGCTGAGACTTTTAATGCTAAACCAGGAGATTTATTATTGATTTTATCTG
>JBJOIA010000248.1:0-2523 GCA_046047395.1 Bacteroidota bacterium
CCCCAAAACCCCAAAACCCCTAAAATAAGGAATATAATCAATTTCTAGGTATGATTTAAAAATGCTGAAATTTTTAATTGCAACCGTGATGACGATCATGCTTATCTACCCTCAAATAGAGGTTTCCTCAGAGCAAACAATGAACAAGGAAAAATGAGTATTGAAATTGACTCAGGTTGGTTAATTCCAACAACAAAAAGAAAACTATAGAGGAGAAAGAAGTAGTTCCTACTCATTTTTGTACTTTGACCAATTTGTGCAATGCTTAGAGAATATCTGATCAAAAACCTGGGTGGAAATGGATACAATACATAAAATTGGATCAAAGATACTCATATTAGAAAAATGCCTGTGATGCATTGAATTAGATCCATTCTATATATAATAAGTATAATTTCTACGTCTTTTTTGAAGGTTATATCAAAATTGAAATATGTGGCTTATACTATTTTTATGCTAATGCAGACAAATCAATATTGGCCAATATTGATAATAAGCTAAATTTCAAAATGAAAGATACAGTTTAATAGATCTAATTAGAAAGAGGCTACTATTATGTAACAGTAACTAGTTATTAAGAAACACTATGGAACTCATGGGCAAGTTTAATTTAATATAGACCATATACTAACAATTAGAAAATTAATCTCCATGCTTACACATTCAAGGATGGTAGAAAAACTATAAATATCTGTGGTTTAACTTGCAATAATCTCAACACAGATTAAAATTTGTTCCTTAGGTGTAAAAAGTTGGAAATTGTTTAAAACTATAAGATACCTCTTATAAATTAAGATGATGCGCTTCCCGTGGGGAATGAAGGAGATTCAAAGATGAAAATTGCACCTATGAAGATTATAATTCTAAATTTTGCGTGAATTAGTGCCCAAACGATTTTGATAGAACTCTTAAAGACTAATTTCAAGAGGATAGTTGTTCACTTTTTAAATGTGATGATATTAAAGTTTCTGAATCACTATTCGCTAACCCAATCCAATTAGGAAAAGGAGTCCTCACATATTAACCTTTTCATAACTGTTGAAAGGAACCTCGTCATAAGAATAAATGGAGTGAGGATAATATTTTCGGCAATACAAATGATTTGGTTTAAATAGATACCTTAACTTCGGAGAATATTCTTTTAGCATTTTATGCTTTTTGAAAAATTTCCTTAATTTCGTTATAAGTGGAATACGGTACATAAAGGATCTTTTGAAAAACAAACTAAACCTTGCTTTGGAGACAATATATATTTTGAATGCCCAAATGAAACTAAATTGCAGAGATATCGGTGTTCGCTTCGAAGGGATAAAACAAGTGCTTTTTGGCTTTAAAATTCAAACTATGATAGAAATTCAGCAAAAATACATTTCCTGTTGCCTATGGAATTGATAGTACGAGCAATAGGGTGTATTACAAGCCATAGTCTCCTTATTATTGGATTTCGTCTAAAAAAAGATACATTTACTGTTTGCAAAAACTTATAATATGTTTAAACTAAATAACATCAGTGGGACTTTGATATAGGAACGAGGGATAAATGCCAATTTTCGCATAAATTGCCAGCAATAACATTCTACTAATGGCCCTACCTTATTCCAAACACTACATATAATGTTGAGAACTAGTTAGAGCTTAAGCATAGCAATTTTTTGGATTATTCTGAATTGATTGACCAGAGGATAAATAAAAAGACTAAAATTTGGTTTTAGGAGAAGTACCAGAGCAAGATATATCAGTATTAAAGTTCTCAAGCAAGGATATCGTCAAAAACTGCAGATAAATAACGAAATTTACTCTTAAGTAAGGAAATTAGGAAGAGATTTTTATTTCACCGGCACTGGCAATGCTGAGTGTGAACCATCTACAGGATAGAGAAATTGTCATGAAATATTAATCAGAGAAGTGACAGAGAAAGAATCATTTTCATTTTACATAAGAGTTACAACTAATGATGATCAATATGACGATTTACCTCCATATGAAATTACAAAAAAGAATTTTTAGATAAATTTTGTTTGTGGGTAAATTGCTTCCCCAAAAATAAAATACATTAAAAAAGATTTCGGAAAATAAAAATGATGTGTACAAATAATTCATGAAAGAAATTTTTGAATCAAATTTCGCAAATTGTCATACATTTGAGCTATTTGAGGACAATAACGCTATAATGAGTTTTAATATACATGATATACAATTATGGGATAAAGACTTAACTTATTTAGAGCAATATATCGAGATCTAATAATACAAACTATTAGAAAAGACTTTTTTTCATTAAGGCAAACAATCAATAGATAAAGAAGATTACTGGGCGATCATTGAATTCTAAGTTTTGATCTGTAGAAAGGAATAAGTTTTATCAAGAATAATTATAAGTATAATTTCCAAACGGATTCATGAGCACCTGATATGAATATAACTAATGATGTTCTGAAAAGTTTTGCAGAATCATCAATTCAAGATTCGAAAATAAAAAAAACTTAAAAAATTTGAAAAATAAGGGGTTTTGGGGTTTTGGGG
>JBJOIA010000249.1:0-9945 GCA_046047395.1 Bacteroidota bacterium
AATTTAGATTCTATTATACTTAATCCAAACCCTGGACAAAGCTTATTTTCTTTTTCTTTTGATAATATCTATTTTGAGGATGGAGACAATTTTCAATATTTTATAATAGCCAAGGAGAAATATTATAAAAAGAAAATAAAAAGATACCCAGGATCAGGCTTTGCCAATTTAATCTTGAGAAATGCTGTCAACAAAGATTTTTTAATAGAGGAAAATTTGATTAATAAAAATATTCAAATTAATACCCGAGGATCAATTAATATTTCTGTCCCAATTGAAGGGGATTCTGAAGTAGAATTGAAGGGGAAAGTAATTCATTTGGAACCTGGAACCAAATTGGATTCTTCTTCTGGTAGTATACTAAGAGTTAAACCACAATAAATAAAATAAAATAAAATGAGATACCTAGTCCTAATTTTTGTTTTTTTTAGCCTTCAATCAAAGGCTCAAATAATTTTTGAACATTCGCCTATAATCATGGGAGAAAATGTAACCACTCCCTCTGGGTATAGCATGTATGTTAAGAAAGGAATCATTGCAGAGAAGATTACTGTTGCTGTAGCGGATAGTCCGGATTGGGCGGATTATGTTTTTGAAGAACAGTATCCTTTAAGAGATTTAAAGGATTTAGAAGAGTTTATTTTAAAGGAAAAACATTTACCCAATATTCCCTCTAAAACGGAAATCCAGGAAAATGGTAATAATCTCCACCAAACGGATGTGAAACTTTTAGAAAAAATTGAAGAGCTAACGCTATATATCATCCAAATGAATAAAAGAATTCAAGAATTGGAAGGAAGAGTGAATAGTGAAGAGTGAAGAGGGAAGGGTGATTCTCCTTTACTGTCGCAGCCGTTCTCGGCTGTGACAGAAAGAACAATAAGTTTTAAGTGAGAAGTGAATATTGAGATTATTTCTCTACTTGGGAATAATTTAATTCTAAAGGAGTATTTCTTCCGAAGATTTTAACCATAACCTGTAATTTCTTAGCAGATTCGTTAATTTCTTCAATTGTTCCTTCGAATGAAGCAAAAGGTCCATCGATAACCTTAACAATCTCACCTTTAATAAAGGTAATATTTGGCATATCTTCTACGGCTGCTGCTTCATCAACGCGTCCTAATAATCGATTTACTTCAGATTGGTGAATTGGCACTGGTTTTTTAACCATTACCTTAACCTTTTTCATCTTTCCGTTTTCAGCACGTGTTTCGTATTGTTCTTCTTCAGTGGTTTGTAAAAATCCTAAAACATCAGGAGTTGAAGTAATAATATGGCTTACCTCTCCAGCTAGATCTGCTTCAACGTAGATATAACCTGGAAATAAATTCTTTTCACGTACAGTCTTCTTTCCTCTTCTAACTTCATAGATTTTTTCAGTTGGAATAAGAATTTGTGGGACAAAATCAGCAACACCCTGACGTGCTAATTCAGTTTCCATATAAGACTTAGCTTTTTTCTCTTTTCCAGAGACAGCTCTCAATACGTACCATTTAGTTTCAGCCATAGCAATTTTTCTTCTTTAGATGGAAGAATAAAATAAATTTAAACCTGATTTGAATACAAGATCTACTAATCCTACTAATATCGCAAAAATTAGTGATGCAATCAAAACTAAAACTGAACTTGATTGCAAGTCAGTTAATTTCGGCCAAGTTACATTGGTAGTTACTTCTACCCATGATTCTTTACAAAATTCTATTAATTTGTTCATAAATCTACCTTTATTAAGGTTATTTTGCACGGACACAAGGATTCGAACCCTGACCAAAGGTTTTGGAGACCTCTATACTACCATTATACTATGTCCGTAAAATGGATTGCAAAGTTATTTAAAATTTTTTAAATATCTAAGCAATCTACTTGAAATATGTTTACCATTGCGAATATTCTACTGGAATTAAGAACTTTCTTACAGTTCTTGAGTGAGAATTTGCATATTCTTCCATTCCAAGGAGCTTTTTCCACTCTGGGTCAGAACCAAATTTTTTCCAATTTTCATCTCTTTCTTCCATATTTTTAAATGAAATTAGGTAAGATAAGCATGGGGTATTTTCACCGGCCAATACTTTTGAGAACATGGCTCTATGTAGTCCTGTATTTTTAAAAATATCTAATTCTTTATCATCAAACATTTTTACTTTTCTTCTTAATGCATCTTCATTATAAGATTCGTAAGTTCTCCATTCATAAATTCTTGAAGCATCCTTTACGGGAATTTCATGGTGGGGGAATTCTTTGAAGGCTTTAGAGAAATAAGTAGAAATTCTTTCGAAAAGTGGTTTAGATAAACCTACTTGCTCAAAATATGCTTTAGCTGCGTCTAAATATTGGGGGTCCTTTTCTAGGATGTCCTGATATTGGATATAGGCTTCTAAATTTTTAAATGGGATAACCATAACCATTTCAGTAGGGTTAGGGTCTCCCATTACTTTGAATACTCCCACATGTTCTACTCCTTGTCTATTTAAAGCTGGAATCAAGGCATTTGAAAAATATTCTTGAATGATTTTAGAATTTGCACCTTGTTTGAAATAGTAATTTCTTATTTCGTAATATTCTTGTGAAAAAGATTGAAAAGATAATAGGCAAGTAAATGCCAAGAAAGCGATAAGTTTTTTCATAATAGTATTGTTTAGAGAAAAAAAAAGAGCGGTGAACCGCTCTTTTTATATATATCAAGGAATATTATTCAATGATTTCAGTTACCTGACCAGCACCTACTGTACGTCCTCCTTCACGGATCGCGAAACGAAGTCCTTTATCCATTGCTACTGCATTTAATAAAGTTACATCGATAGTTAAGTTATCACCTGGCATACACATCTCAACTCCAGCTGGTAACATGATTTCTCCTGTTACGTCAGTTGTTCTGAAGTAGAACTGTGGACGGTATTTGTTGAAGAATGGAGTGTGACGACCACCTTCTTCTTTTGATAAGATATAAACCTCTGCTTTGAATTTAGTATGAGGTTTTACTGAACCTGGCTTACAGATTACCATACCACGACGGATATCAGTTTTCTCAATACCACGTAATAATAAACCTACGTTATCTCCAGCCTCACCTCTATCTAAGATCTTACGGAACATCTCAACACCAGTCACAGTAGACTTTAAGTTTTCAGCACCCATACCTAAGATATCAACAGCATCACCAGAGTTAATAACACCTGTTTCGATACGTCCTGTTGCTACAGTACCACGACCAGTAATAGAGAATACGTCTTCTACTGGCATTAAGAATGGCTTATCAACATCACGCTTTGGAAGTGGAATCCAAGAGTCAACTGCGTCCATTAATTTTTCAACAGTTTCTACCCACTTAGGTTCTCCGTTAAGAGCACCAAGTGCAGATCCTTGGATTACTGGAATATTGTCTCCATCGAATTCGTAGAAAGATAATAATTCACGAATTTCCATTTCAACTAATTCTAATAATTCTGGATCGTCTACCATATCCACCTTGTTCATGAAAACTACTAACTGAGGTACACCTACCTGGCGAGCCAAAAGGATGTGCTCACGAGTTTGTGGCATCGGACCATCAGTAGAAGCTACTACAAGAATAGCACCGTCCATCTGTGCAGCACCAGTAACCATGTTCTTTACATAGTCAGCGTGACCTGGACAGTCAACGTGTGCATAGTGACGATTTTCAGTTTGATATTCGATGTGTGCAGTGTTAATCGTGATTCCACGCTCTTTTTCTTCCGGAGCTGAGTCAATGGAAGAGAAATCTTTTTTCTCAGCCAAACCCTTGTTTGAAAGAACATTTGAAATCGCTGCAGTTAAAGTTGTCTTACCGTGGTCAACGTGGCCAATAGTACCAATGTTAACGTGCGGTTTGCTTCGGTCAAAATTCTCTTTTGCCATGATTAATCAGTTCTAATTATTAATAAAAAATTTAAAGTTCAAATCAAAGTGGATGAGCCTTTGAGCAGGATTGAACTGCCGACCTCTTCCTTACCAAGGAAGTGCTCTACCACTGAGCTACAAAGGCTTAAACCTTTATAAGAGCGGGAGACGGGGCTCGAACCCGCCACCTATAGCTTGGAAGGCTATCGCTCTACCAAATGAGCTACTCCCGCTAAAGTTTTAATTCGAATGGTGGGGACAGATGGATTCGAACCACCGAAGGCATAAGCCAGCAGATTTACAGTCTGCCCCATTTGGCCACTCTGGTATATCCCCTACTATTTCCTCCGGGCTACTTTCGTCCGAAAGAGTTTGCAAAACTACTTTATTTTTTTGTTATTACAAATTCCTTTCCTAAAAAATTATGATTTTTTTTCAATATTTAAAAAAATCACGGTTTATACCGAAAATTATATCGAATAAACCGTGATTTTGAGATGATTAAGTATTTTTAGAACAATAATAATCCGAAGGAAAAGGTTGTAATTTCAGGACCATATCGATATTTAATCAAATTGTTTAAATCATAATTCAAAAATAAATCTGGAAAATGTCTCAATCCTATTTCCGCTCTTAATCCATAGCGTATATTTTCACGCTTCAAATCAATATTATTTTTTGTTTTATCTTCAAATCTTTTTTCCTTCGTTTTTACCCAATCTCTAATGCCATAATTAACATAGCCTCCTATTCCAATCATTTGAATAGCTGATTTTCTTTGAAAAGCTAAATGCAACATTATAGGTAATTGAATTCCAGCCATTCCTAATTTGTTTTTAACCAAATTCTTTTCGGACCCTGAACTGGTAAAAGGAGTTTCAAAATTCAATCCATATTGGTTTGGCTCAATATAATTATTTCCAATAAATCGGTAATTTAAGAAATCGAAACCGATTCCATATCCCAATCTTAAAGCAGATTTATTCCCTCTTATGATATTAAAATAATTATTCCAAAGTAAGGCTACATAGCGGCTTTTAAGTTTTGAAATATCATAATTACTTAAAAAACTGGAATTTGGAATATAATAAGCTGGATAAATTTGTGTTTGATTTCCAATATTCCATCCATTTAAACCAAAATTCATTGAAAAACCTTTTCTATCATAGAGCTGCTTTTTTCTTTCAGCATTCGTTACATCCGCATCATTCTTTCCAATATGCACTTCATCCGTTCCATCCTTTACATGAATTCCATTGAGTCCTACATAGACATCTGAATGTCCGTCATTTACCCGAATGCCACCATTCTTAAATTCAATTAACTCTCTTGGTACTTTAGGTGCTTCTGGTGCATCGGGTGCCTGTGGTGCCTGTGGTGCATGTGGAGCCTCAGGGGCTTGGGGTGCATGTGGGGCTTGGGGTGCATGTGGAGGACGAGGAGGAGTAGGACCATTTAATTCCAAACCTCTCACATGAATTTTCAAAGACTTGCCATTTATATCAGCAGCGATATCAATCCCTTCTTGTTCAGATTGAATTTGCAACTGAATTTGGTTCCATAAAGAATCTGAGAGATTTAGTCCTTCTGATTTTAAATATTGGCTCAGGGCATCCTTTAAAGAAATATTTTTAGAGTCCTTTGTGCCAATCAAACTTTGATTTCTTTTATCGATTTTTAAGACGATTGTATCTTGTGGCATTGACATACTTAGTCCGTTTTGCCAAATACTTAATAAAATTATGGTCAAAATTATGCTAATGTTTTTCATAAACTTTTCTTTGATTTAATGTCTATTAATTTTTCATTATCCATGGAATAAGTACCATCCAAAACTTTCCCTATTCCATTTAAAATATTTTTTACTAATTTTTTTCTCGTTTCTTTGTCTTGGCTTTCCGATTTAACCTGGATAATGATGACGTCATCCACTGTTTTTTCTTCCAAGCTTACCGTTACAACCTGAATTGGTATTTCTTCTATGGTTGTGGTTTCGTTGGTTTCATCATTATTAATGAATTGAACTTGTGGCTCAGATTTTACCGGAGAATTTACCAAAAAGGTTTTACTATGTACAATTGGTTTTTCTTCTTCAAATTTCTCTTTATTCTCAGGAATTATTTCCTTCGAAATTTTTTTAGCTTCATTATTTACCAGTTTTATAGAAGGAATTTCTTCTTCCTCCGAAGGGATAGTTTCAGAAATCGATTCATTTTTGACCTCAGTCTGAATCGTTTTAATAGAAGTTTCTTCTAATTGGTCTGGCTGAGTTTCTTGGTTTTGTATGAAATTAAAAATCAAAACTAAGCTAGCAGCAATACCAATGGCAGGGTAGAACCAGTTAATTTTAAATTCCTTTTTCTTTTCATTTCTTTTTTCTTCAATTATTTTCCAAAGATTATCAGAAACTTCTTCCGAATGATTCAGGAATTTTTCTTGCCAATTTTTTTCAAAATTTGTTTTTTTCTTATCCATGGCTAATGATTAAATCTTGTAATTTTTTTCTTGCTCTAGATAATTGGGACTTAGAGCCACCAATACTAATTCCCATTTCTTGTGCAATTTCTTCATGGCTATAATCTTCAAAAACATAAAGATTAAAAACTGTTCTTTGCTGAAGCGGAAGTTCATGGATCAATTTCATGATTTCTTGTACTCCTAATTCAGATAAAATAGTTTCAGGTGCAGCTAATGGAATTTCCTCTATTTCAATAAAATTTTTAAAATCAACTGATTTTCGAATTTCCATCAGACATTCATTTACCATGATTTTTTTCATCCAACCCTCAAAACTTCCTTTTCCGGAATAGGAGTTTAATTTTGAAAATATTCGAACAAAACCATTCGTAAAAACATCTTCTGCCTCTTCTTTATTTTTAAAGTATCGTAAACATATAGTGAATAACCGACCTTTATATTTATCATATAAAACTCTTTCTGCAAAGGATTCCTTATTAATACAAGCTTTTATTAATTCGGATTCTGATAAATTTAGTTTAGTTGAATTATTCAAATCTGTTTCAATACTATTTATTAGATGCAAATTGAAAATGAATGGTTGCAACTTTATTTGAAATATTTTACAAATTTACGTTCTTTGTTAAAATATCTATATGAATTCAGATCAATCAATTGGAATTTTTGATAGTGGGATAGGAGGTTTAACCCTGGCAAGTGAAATCACTCAGGTTTTACCGAATGAATCTATCGTTTATTTTGGAGACACTGCTCATTTACCTTACGGGGATAAATCCGCAACCGCTATCCAGTCCTATGCGGTAAAGATTTGTCATTTTTTATTAGAAAAAAAATGTAAAATCATATTGATTGCTTGTAATTCTGCTTCAGCAGCTGCTTATGATTTGGTAAAAACCTATGTAGGGTCAAAAGCCCTAGTGGTTAATGTGATTGATCCTGTAATTGATGAACTTGGAAGAAATTTTTCAAATAAAAATTTAGGATTAATCGGCACCAATCAAACAGTTGGGAGTGGAATATATCCGCAGAAGGCGGAGGCTTTGAACAAAGACATTCATATTCAATCTTTGGCAACTCCTTTATTAGCACCGATGATTGAAGCTGGATTTTTTGATAATTCCATTTCAGCTCAAATTATTGAATCTTATTTAAAGCAGGAAGAATTAAAAAATATTGAAGGTTTGATTTTAGGTTGTACCCACTATCCTTTGATTAAACAGCAAATTCAAGAATTTTATCAAAATAAGGTAGAGGTTTTAAATTCTGCTGAGATTGTTGCATTGGAGGTAAAAGCATTATTAGAGCAAAATAATTTAATCAATCAATCTGGGAAAAAAGGAAATAAGCAATTTTATGTTTCTGATTACACAGAATCGTTTGAAAAATCTACCAAAATTTTCTTCGGAGAAAAAATCAAATTAAAATTATTTCCTATTTGGGATTGATAAAAAAATTCTATTTAATTCCCGTTAAAGATTTTTCGCACTCTTTCTTTGATACGTTCTCTATACAATCTTTTTTCTTCTTCTTTTTTACTTTGATAAAACCAAAGATAGGAGATACCAAAGAAGGAAAGATAGGGAGCGGCAAAAAGGTAAAGGATACCCTTATTTAGATTTGAGGCGATGGTGGATCTTCCGTCTGAAATGGTACTTTCTACGGTAGTTCTACACATGGCGCACTGAGAAAATGAATCAAATGAAACTAAAAATAGTGCGAAAACGAGAATTAATGCTATTTGAATTTTCTTGTTCATAATCTAATTAATTATAATAAGGCGCAATCATTAAATATACAATCACACCTGTAACTGAAACATATAACCAAATTGGATAAGTCCACTTTACTATTTTTTTATGTGCAGGGATATCTCCACTTAAAGCATAATAAATTGCTTTTAATACCAAGTTTACTACTACGATTGAAAGTAAAATATGGGACATTAAAAAGAAATAATATATGGGTCTTAAGAATCCTTGTCCACCATAAGGGGTTTCTGGGTTGGATATATGATAAACGATATAAAGAACCAAGAAGATAGCACCTTGATAAAATGCCAATTTCATTGCTTTTTGGTGCCCTTCAATATTTTTCTTTTTAATAGCTGAATAGCCGATTAGCAAACTTAGGGCCGTAGATGTATTCAAAATTCCGATGATATGAGGAACGACTTTCGTCCAATTTCCTAATTCAATTTGAATTCTTAAACCAATTAAAACTGCAACAGCAACTGGGATAGCAAAGGATAGAATCTTTACAAGATTATCATTTGCTTTTGATTTATTTAATGAATTCGGTAACATAATTAATTAGTTGAATAAATGCTTTTTAATACTTTAATTTCTAAAATTAGTCGATCTACTTCTTTTTTATCCGTACCGTCATAAAACCCTCGGATGATTCCTTCTTTATCCACTAAAACGATTCTTTCTGAATGGATAAATGCTTCATCGGGATTTTTTATTGCATCATCATATTCGGATGCGTCTGAAACAGGAACATGGAAACCTTTTAATATTAATTGATAAATAAATGCTTTATCACCTGTTAAAAAACTCCATTGGTCTGTATTAGCATCATAACGTTTTGAATAAGACTTAAGTTCCTTGGGTTGATCAAATTTCGGATCAACTGAAATGGAAATTAATTTAATATCCTGGTCATTATGAAATGCATCTTGTACCCTTGATAATTGAGAACTAATTACTGGGCAAATTGTTCCGCACCGAGTGAAGAAAAAGCTTGCAGCATAGATTTTTCCATTCAATGATTTTGAATTGAATAAAAGGGAATCTTGGTTGATTAATTCAAAATTGGGGATTGTTTGGAATACGGTATCATATTCGGCTTCATTCCAACGTGGATTTTCTCTTTTTTTCATAAGAGGTTCACCGGTTGTAGAATCAATTTCAGGAATGAATCTTGGTAATTCATAATGATTTGTACCAAATGATTTTAGTCCTAAATAAACAAAAACTGGCACCAGGATGATTACAAACAAGATACCAGTTTTCTTTTTCATATTAATGTTAATTTAAAAATTAACTACGAACTACGAACTACGAGTTACGGACAGTTTATTAACGATTTTCACAGTTCATAATTCGTAATTCGTAGTTCATAGTTCGTAACTCGTAGTTCGTAGTTCAACTAATAAAGGTTTCCGCCTTCATAAACAAGAGCTACTAAAAGCCAAGCTACGAAAATTACGGGAACTAAAATCATCCAAATAAGGGATTTAACCTCATGTTTTAGGTGCATGAATTCACCAACAATGTAAAACGCTTTCACGATTGTCATTCCGGAGAATATTGCTACTCTTAAACCGTTTGCTGGCATAGTAAAAGCAATTATGAATTCTATTGCTGTAAGTATTAATAAGATCCAGAATGTTTTCCAAATTGCTTTGGTTTGAGGTTCTTGGACCATGTTTTCATTATTTTCATTTGACGCGTGCGCTGCCATAACTTATAAATTTAATATTTTTTAAATCGAAAATTAAACTAGGTAGAAGAAGGTAAAAACGAATACCCATACAAGGTCTACAAAGTGCCAGTATAGTCCAACTTTTTCAACCATTTCATAATGTCCTCTACGGTCATAAACACC
>JBJOIA010000250.1:0-2551 GCA_046047395.1 Bacteroidota bacterium
GAAGAACCGGAAATATTACTCCTGTTGCGAATTTAGAGCCTGTTTATTTAGCTGGAACCATGGTAAAAAGAGCTTCGGTACATAATTATAATGAAATGCAAAGATTGGACCTGCATGAAGGAGATTATGTTTTCGTAGAAAAAGGTGGAGAAATAATTCCAAAAATAACCTCAGTTGATTTAAGTCAGAGAAAAGAAAATTCACAACCATTTGAATTTCCTGAAAATTGTCCAGAATGTAATTCAAAACTTATCAGAATTGAAGGAGAAGCAAACCATTATTGTCGCAATGACCTTGCTTGTCCTCCCCAAATTAAAGGTAAAATCGAACATTTTGTTTCTAGGAAAGCTATGGATATAGACAGTATTGGATCAGAAACGATAGAATTATTATTTGAAAAGGGTTTAGTAAAAAATATTGCTGATATCTATGATTTAAAGGTTGAAGATTTTATTGGTTTAGAGGGTTGGCAACAAAAATCAATCCAAAACCTTTTGAAAGGAATAGAAAAGTCGAAGGAAATGCCTTATAAAAAGGTTTTATTTGGTTTAGGAATTCGGCATGTGGGTGAAACAATTGCTCAAAAACTAACGGATGTTTTTCATTCCATAGAAGAATTGCAAAAAGCTAGTTATGAGGAAATAATTGCTGTACATGAAATTGGGGAAAGAATAGCTATAAGTTTACAAAACTATTTTTTAATTGAGGAGAATAGGGTAATTATTGAACGTTTAAAAGTTGCTGGTTTAAACTTTTTTGAAGAAAAAAAAGAAATAGTTTTAGAGGGAAACCAATTTGACGGAAAAAGTTTTGTAATTTCGGGTGTTTTTGAAAATTTCGAAAGGGATGAGCTGAAAGCAAAAATTATTGCACATGGAGGCAAAGTAGTTTCTTCCATATCTGCAAAGCTTGATTACCTAGTAGCAGGAAACAATATGGGTCCTTCAAAATTAGAAAAAGCAGAAAAATTAGGAATAAATATAATTGATGAAGAGGAGTTCATACAACTTCTAAAATAAAGATGAGTACATATAAAGAAAAATTCACAGGAGTAGCACCAGCTTTAGTAACACCCATGAATCTAGATGGATCTATCGATTATGATGGATTAAAAAGATTGATTAAAGATGTATCAGATGGTGGTGTAGATTATTTGGTGGTTCAAGGTACAACTGGTGAATCTGCTACTACAAGTGCAGAGGAGAAAAAACAAATTTTAAAAACCATTCAAGAAGCTAACTATAGAAATCTTCCTATCGTTTTCGGCTTAGGAGGTAATAATACAGAAGCAGTTTTAAAACAAATTGAAAACACGGATTTTACTGGAATAGATGCAATTCTTTCGGTTTGTCCATATTATAATAAACCTTCCTCTAGAGGAGTAATTGCTCATTATACAGCAATAGCTGATAAATGTCCAGTTCCAGTTATTCTTTATAATATTCCTGGAAGAACAGGAATTAATATTTTACCTAAAACGGTATTAACCCTAGCTAAGCATCCAAATATCATTGGTATTAAAGAAGCTTCATGTATTATTGAACAATGTATTGAAATTGTAAAAGGAAAGGACGATGATTTTTTATTAATTTCTGGGGATGATGTACAAGCTATTCCAATTATTTCTATTGGTGGAGTAGGTGTGATGTCGGTGGTGGCAAATGCCTTTCCAAATCAATTTTCTAAATTAATCCACAATGCTTTAGAGGGTAATTTTGTTGCAACTCAAAAAGATTTAGGTTCATTTTTGGCTATTGATCCCTTATTATATGAAGAGGGTAATCCTGTAGGTGTGAAAAAAATCTGTTCAATTTTAAATAAAATGAACCCCACTACACGTTTACCATTAATGGAAGCTTCTGAAGAATTAGGTAATAAGCTTCAAAAAGTGATATCTGAGGAAAAAATTTTTCAATCATGATTAAAAAACCCTTTTTAGTAGTTTTAACCTTTATAATAATTTTTAGTTTAAATTCTTGTGGAATAAAATTTTCAAAGTCCCAATATTATGCAACTGATTATAAAACTGGTGGTATAGATAAAAAATCTGGAATTGGGTTTGAATTTCCAGAAAAGTATAATATTGATGTATTTTTTGAAAATGATGAAAATAAACCACCAATGGGTT
Source organism: Bacteroidota bacterium (assembly GCA_046047395.1). Lineage (GTDB taxonomy): Bacteria > Bacteroidota > Bacteroidia > Cytophagales > Spirosomataceae > CAZVFE01. Next base: position 2,129 of record JBJOIA010000250.1, read on the forward strand.
ATGAATTAGTCAAAGAAATTTCAATCAGCGGAGATCGATCCCTTACCGAAGAAGAATTAAGTTCTGGGAGAATACTAATAACAGGTAATTCTGAAAAAATGAAAAGGGAATTACTTCAACAATTAATTGAAAAAACCTTGAATCTTGGAGGAAATGCTCTTGTAGATGTTAAATATTCCACCTTTACATCTGCAAATTCTACAGGTTTTATTCTTTCGGGAAAAGCCGTAAGATATCAAATAACAGAATAAATAATTAGAAATTATAAACCTCTAAATTTGAAATTAATGGTACATCACGTGAATCATTAATGATAATTTCAATATTTTTTACCATTCCTTTTTTAAATTCTTGGATTCGTTTATTTCCAATTGTTTTTCCTTCTACTTTTTCAGAATTCCCATCAGCATAATGTATAATAAG
>JBJOIA010000251.1:0-4732 GCA_046047395.1 Bacteroidota bacterium
GCGATTTCATTTACTACTCCTTTTAAATCTTTGATCGCATCTACCTCAGCTAAATATTTTTTAATGGGTTCAAATCCTCTTTTTTCAATAGTTAGCGTGTCCATTCCTGCAGCATAAAAATCTGCCACACGTTTTTCAACTGAACCTTCTTCGTATTGATCAATATTTTTTAAAGCTTCCTCCAAAATAGTTTTTACAGCATTTGAATTAAATTCTCTTAATTCATTGAAAGAACCCCAACGAGTTTCCTTTGCAGGAATTGGATTATTTTTTATCCATATACCATTGGCATATTCAAAAAAATCATCCCCAGGCTTTACCGATAAATTCATATTCGCTTTATCGATAAATTTTTCCGGACTTTGTGCCATTAAATTGGTTGTTACAAATAGTCCAATTAATAATAATATTGGTTTTTTCATTGCTAGATATAATAAGGTTTGTTGAAAAATCACCTTTTTATAAAGGTATATTATAATTCTATAAATTTACCAAATTTTATGGATTCATCACAAGCGAAGGCGATTTTTAGTGAGTTTACAGCATCGTTGACATGTTCAGTTAAATCGATATCTTCTGATATGGCTTTATAAAAATAGGCTTGTTCCCGATCACATAATTCCTGATGGTTCGGTTCATCCTTTAAATCAATCCATTCGTCTTCCAATAGGAAATTATTATCCTTATCTATCGCGCTAGAGTGGAATCTTAAGGATTCAGTTTTTGTATGATCATCAATTGAATCAGACTTCCCTTCACTTCCTGCATTCTTTGCAACGATGGATACGGATCCTTTCGGGCCAATCACATCCTTAATGAAAAAAGCTGTTTGCGACATCATTGGGCCCCAGCCAGCTTCGTACCAACCAACAGAGCCATCCTCAAAATGAATCTGTAATTGTCCGTAATTATAATTATCCTCAGGAATTTCATTGGTCAATTTTGCCCCAATTGCTGCTACTTTTATAGGCTTTGATTGGGTCATTTGACACATCACATCGATATAATGAACCCCACAGTCTACAATAGGGGAGAGAGATTTCATTAGATTCTTGTGCACATCCCACATATAGCCATGACTTTGTTGATTTAAATTCATTCGCATCACAAGGGGTTTACCTAATGACTTGGATAGTTCTATGAATTTTATCCAGGAAGGATGATGTCTTAGAATATAGCCTACTACTAGTTTTTTACCAGTTTCTTTTGCAATTTTGGCAACATTCTCAGCTCCTTTTACACTATCAGCAATGGGTTTTTCTAAAAATACATGAGCGCCAGCTTGCATGGCAGCAATGGTATAAGCCTCATGCGTTTCTGGATAAGTAGAAATACAAACAGCATTTGGTCGACTTATTTTTAATGCCTCATAAAAATCATCAAATAATGGATAAGGATGTTTTAATTTATTTTGTAATTTTTCTTTTGAAGGACCACGTGAAATCAATCCTACAATTTCAAAATTTTCATGGTGATGATAGGACAAGGCATGGGATGCCCCCATATTTCCACAACCTACAATTAAAACTTTTATTTTCATATTTTATCTATCCAAGAAATTTAAATTTAAAATTATTTTAAATTATAAAAAATAAAGTAATTTTGATAATAAATCTAACCAACTAATAAAATGAAGTCAGTAACAAAATTTATTCTCATCGCTCTTACTCTATTTTGAGTACCAATCTTTATTCTCAGGTAAAGATTTCGACAGAAAATTCAGATGGTCAGGTTAATAGCTCCGCAGCCTTGGAAGTGGAATCTACCAATAAAGGACTATTACTACCAAGATTGGCAACAGACAGCATTAATGCTATTTCTGGCACAACTGCAGCAGGTATGGTAGTATTTGATTCGATGGCACATAAATTTTTATTCCACGATGGTTCCATTTGGAGGGACCCATCGGCTCCAGGTGGCGGTAGCAGTGTTACTTATACCGGTGCAACAGACAATGTTGATTTAGGAACCCATAACCTTTTGGCAAATAAATTAACTGCAGATAGTTTAACCAGTACCAAGGATATTACCGTGAATGGTTTGAGAATTGGAAGGGGAGGTGATAATATTCCTACTAACCAAGCTGTCGGCGAAAATGCACTTAGTTCTAATTCAAGTGGATATTACAATATAGCGAATGGATATTCATCACTTTCTTCAAATATAAGTGGAAACGACAATACGGCGTATGGTTATAATTCTTTATATCAATCTCATGGAAGCAAAAATACTGCCCTGGGAAGTTAAGCGGGTTCAAATCTAACCCAAGGAAATAGTAATATTGCCATAGGATATAACTCCAATTTCCCCATCCAAATTGGCAGCTACCAATTGAATATTGGCAATGAGATATTTGGTAAAAATTTGAATGACCAAGACAATCCTGTTAAAATAGGAATTGGAAAAAACAATCCAATTTATACTTTAGATGTGAAAGGTACAGCAAGAATAGATACTGTTCCTACTATCACTAATGCCACCACTACCAAAGCCTTAGTAAAAAATCCTTCCAAAGGGCAGATAAGTGAACAGGCTTTCATTCCCTATCCAGGAGCCTCAGTAAATGCGGATTTGAGTACTAATCCCCTATCGGTAGCGAGTTTAACAAGTTCAGAAGATATTATAGTGAATGGTTGGAGAATTGGAAGGGTGCCAGGAGATGGTAAAGAAACTAATCAAGCTGTTGGCTTTGAGGTCCTTAATTCGAATACTGATGGAATTTGGAATTCTGCCTTTGGCTATCAATCTCTTAAAAATAATAAAAATGAAGGTTTTTATAATTCAGCATTTGGTACTTATACCCTTTTAAAAAATGAAGTAGGTTCTTTTAATTCAGCATTTGGTACTACTGCCCTTAATAAAAATATATCTGGACATAATAATACAGCGAATGGCTATCAAGCACTTTTTAATTCCCAAACAGGTCATGCCAATACTGCCTCAGGTGCTAATTCATTAACTTATTCTTCTGGAGGTTATAATACAGCATTTGGATCCTCTGCAGGTTTAAATTTACTTTCAGGAGATTATAATATTGCCATAGGAGCAAACACTTTTTTTACCAACGACACTGCTAGTTACCAATTTAATATTGGAAATGAGATTTATGGTAAATATGTAGGTGATCCCGAAAATGCTGTGTTAATTGGAATTGGCACAAACTCCCCGACTGAAACGCTTGATATTAATGGCACTATGAATGTTGGTGGTATTTATATTGGAAATGGAAAGGGGAACCTTTCCAGTAACCAAGCAATGGGTAATCAATCACTTTTTAGTAATACTTATGGGGTTTATAATACCGCTATTGGGTATTTCTCTCTTAGAAATAATACAACTGGTAGTTTCAATACTGCAAATGGCTATACTGCACTAATTTTAAATGAAAGTGGAGGATGTAATACATCCTTTGGATATCAGACACTTTATAATAATTATACTGGAAGTAATAATACTACGATTGGGGCAAGTGCTTTAATAAATTCTACTGGAAATTATAATACAGCATTAGGAAATAATGCTGGTCTAAATTTATATGGAGGAAATGGAAATATTGCAATAGGTTCAGATGCTCATTTTCAAGCTCAATCAGGCGATAATCAACTAGTTATTGCCAATTTTATTTATGGTCAAGATATTAATAATCGATCGAATGGTCAACTTGCCATTGGAACTACTACCTTTAATAGTAATACCAGGTTGACAGTTGCTGGAAATATTTCCGCAACTGGTAATATTTCTGCATATGAAACTTTATCTAGTTCCGACCGCCGCTTTAAAAAGGATATTCAAGGGATTAATCTAGGATTGAAGGAAGTGCTTCAATTAAAACCTTCCTCTTATTATTGGAATACAAAAAATGAACGCATGACCAATGCTGACCCAACCAAATTGCAATATGGCTTCATCGCCCAAGAATTAGAAACGGTAATCCCTGCTGTAGTCTCCGGAGATGGTTCAGAAAAAGATTATAAATCGGTTAATTACGAGGCCCTAATCCCCGTTCTTACCAAAGCCATTCAAAAATTAGAAGAAATGGTACAAGGATTGAAAAAGGAAATAGAAATATTGAAAAAAGGGAAATAGGAGCTAGGAGGGAAGAGTGAATAGTGAAGAGGGAAGCGAATTAATAATTAAGAATTAAGCGGGCACCGCGTGCAATTAATAATTAATAATTTAGAAACTTATAGTTCGTAATTCGTAACAGCGCGGCTGCCGCTCGTAACATCGTAACTCGTAGTTCGTAGTTCGTAACTCGTAGTTCTTCACAGCGCGGCTGCCGCTCGTAACTCGTATTTCTACTTTTTGTCTTTCCAATAATTTGCTAAAGTAGAGCCTGTAATGTTCATTAATGGACCGAAAACTACCGCTGCAACTCCTAAGGTGGCTACTTTATTCATTGAAATGGCAATTCCAGATGCTAAACCTGCATTTTGCATTCCTACCTCAATCGCAATCGTTCTCCTGTCTGGTTCAGGGAGTTTGAATAATCTGGCCACATGATATCCCAATAAATATCCTAATGTATTATGTAAAAAACCTGCCAGAATCATCAATAAACCTACTTCAATTAATGAATCTCTTCCAAATGCTGAAATTACCATCAAGACTATCGCTATTCCCCACATGGATATTCTTGAAAGATTATTGTCGATAAACTTAAATCGATCTTTAAAAATAATTCGATATAAAACACCTATTCCAATAGGTAAAATGATTAATTGAATGATCT
>JBJOIA010000252.1:0-2618 GCA_046047395.1 Bacteroidota bacterium
ACTTATTATTCCAGCAAAAGATTTTTCATAAATATTTATTAGTCTATCTCTAGGTATATATGAAAAATAATCTACATTACTCCATTCTTTCATAATCCTTAATTCATTTTCAAAAGTATTATCTTGAATATTTCCTGCAAGAATTAATTTCACTTGGGCCAAATTACAAGCTATTATAACCTCCTTTATTCCTCTAATTTTGGTAATCGCACCTACATAGCATATGGCATTTCTTTGTTGAAAATTTAGTTTATTTGGTTTCTCATTATTAATTACAGGATAATTATTAATTACCAAACAATTAGAATTATATTGAGAAAATCTTTGTTGAAAATAAGGTACTGCAAGGATTATTCCATCAAATTTTTTTGAGCAAATTTTCTCCAATGCTCCTAAAGAAATAGATAAGAACTTTCTTATAAATATAGGTAGGTAAAATTTAGATAAAATATCCAAAGGTACATCCTCATGAACATCATAAATCACTTTTTTCCTAAAAAATATTTTTAAAACTACTCCCGCAATAAGCAATTCAGGGTCATGGAAGTGGAAAATATCTCCTTTTATTTTCAATCCTTTCAACATCACTAAAAAGGGGCAAAAAATTATTCTTAGAAATCTATTTTTTTTAAACCTATTTCCTATATCATAAATTTGAACCCCATTTTTTAATTCATTTCCTTTCCCATCTGCTACAACCAGGGAAATATCCAAACCATTTTTCCCTAGAGAAATACATTCTTTTTCAAAAATTCGTGTATCATAACGCGGATGAACGGAAGTTATATGTACTATTTTCATAAATAGATTTATTTATCATTCAAACCTGGCTTCTTTTGAAAAAAGATATCATTTATTCTTATTATTGCAATTACATTAATTATCCAAGAGGTAATTAATGTTCCACTTTTCATGTCTACTAAAAAAAGATATAATAATAAAAAAGTGACTAAATCAAAACTTTTAATTTTTTCCATGAATTGGGGAAAATCCTTAAAACAGAGCCATAAAAATATGAAAGTTGGGAGAATTCCAAACGTTATTATAAATTCCAAAATATAATTATGTGGGTAATTGCCAAATGAATAATTATAATAATTCTGAAAATAGGCAAATCCTTTACCAAATAATAATAATACCCAATCGCTTTTTATTAAATTTATTGCATTAGCAAATAATAAATCTCGATCCCCATAATCTCCTTCAACAACTTGGGTAATTCTACTATATAATATAAAATTATCTAGATACTGAGGAAAATTAAAAAACGAATAGATAATGATTCCTGAAGGAATAATAAACATTATAAATTTAATTCGAAATTTTATAAATAAAATTAAACTAATTACTAAAACACCAAAAAAAGATTCTCCTCTTGCACCTCCTAATAAGAATAAAAAAATACCGAAAATGGTTCCTAAAATAAAAATTAGTCTTAAAAATTTAGACGTAGTTTTTAAAAAATATACTAAAGATATAATTGAAAAAATTCCAAAAAATTTTGATAACCCTTGACTATACAAAGTATCTGTATTAAAATACGTTAGTCTAAATTTTGGAAAAGTTGTAAAGTCAATCCCATTAAAATAATAAATTAAAATAAAACCAAGGATTTGAAAGATAAAAAAGGAAAATATAACAAAGTTTAAATTAGAATAAATTCTTGAATAGGAAAAAATAATTACTCCACATAAATTTGGGAAAATTAAATAATTCCAATTTGATTGATCAATTAAAATACTCCCACCATTTACTTTTGCGAATATAAAACCATATGCCAACCACAAAATAAAAATTAATAAACCGAAAATGAAATAAATTGGAACCCCATAAATAAGGATAATCAAAGGAATTAAAATGACTAGAGCCACAATTATCCAATTTCTAATATTTGAAATGAAAATATAAGATTCTTCTGTTGTAACAATATTAGAAATATTAATTAGAATTAAGTATAAAATTAAACTTAGATTAATTATTAAATTATACTTTATTTTATCAAATTTAAAATCAGCTGTTTGGATACTTGACATTATATAAATTACTCCAAAGGTATATATTTAAAATTTTCCAAAAGGATTTTTCTTCACTCCAATCAAATTTTTCAAAGTTTATAAATTGGTTTAGAAATTCAGAGGATAATAAATCGTTTTTATAATGATCTTTATTATTCAACCATAATTTATTTGGAGGCTCTAGACCTATTTTGTTTTTCCTCCAAGCAATATTTTCAGGTAAAATACCCTCCTCATAGCCTTTTTTTCTCAGACAGTACTTAGGAAACCCATTAAAATTTAAATAGCTTAAATCTAAGTTAATAATATAATTTGCCAATGGGTAATCTAAAAATGGGACCCTTGATTCAATTGAATTTGCCATTGAATTTTTATCCTCATAATTTAAATATGCTGTTAGGGGAAATGAATTAAATTGGTTTATTCTAAAACTCTTAGGTGAGTTAAAATAGTTTGAAAAATTAGAAATTAGATCACTATTAAAATAATTAGCAAGGTCCTTCTTAATAAAAGAATTTGACCATTTTGCATAAGAATTTCTCGCCCAAGAAAAACTAAAATAAATCCAATATTTAATGAATTCGAAAAAGAAAATATTTGAAT
>JBJOIA010000253.1:0-3055 GCA_046047395.1 Bacteroidota bacterium
ATCTAAATTTTACTTTCAAGAATGAAAATTTTACATTTAATTTTTCAGAGGCAGTTTTTAATGAATTTAAAAATTATCTAAATGAAAAAAACCTAAAACAATTAGATAAAAATTTATTAGCAATAAAAAATAAATTAGACAGTATTAATTATGAATTAAATAAATATATAAATATTTCTGCTAATCAAAGCGATAATTCATTAGGCCTGGTATTAAATTCTGACAAAATTGATCAAAAAAAGAATTTAATGAAAGTAGAAATGTTGAGTCAAATGTTTGTAGAAGCTACAAAACAATATGAAACTTATTCAGCATTACAAAATACCTCAAGAATTGAATTAACTACTTTATATAAACCAACTTTCCCTCTTAAAAATCAAAAAAAACCAATTTATCTTTATATAATTTTAAGTTTTTTCTTGGTAAATTTTTTTACTATTGTAACGATCATTTTAAGAAACTTTTTTATAAACCACATAAAATGATATCTACCTTTTTATAGCAAAAAAGCGAGCAAACCAAATTGATTTCGTTTAAATTTAAACAAATTGAATATTCAAAAAACTAAAATAGATTAATTTTAAAGGGTTTTGGTTCGATTAAGATTAGATAAGAAACAATTTTTCAAAACTAGTGGGACCACCAAAAACCTCTCAAATCGAGAGGTTTTTTTATTTTTAAGGGGTAGATAGCAAAAGTGGTAGCAAGGTATGTGATTTATGCTTTGTTTAATTTTAATAGTTGAAACATTTTCTTGATTGGGCTTAATTCCTATTTCATTGAAAATATAATCAAATTTAAGGCCTAAAATTTAGAAAAATTAAATACAATTTTAAATTCTTCCCACATTTTTGGCGGAAATTCCAAGAAACCTAATTAAAAGATTTAAAATAAACGCTGAAAGAGAAAATCAATAAAAACATAATCTAGATTCAGATAAAACAGGAATAGATTTTAAATAAAAAAGCAATCTATTCCTAAGTGCTTTTATGGCCACCCCTATTTTTCAAAGCTGCAGCGCATCAAAGGAAAATAATGGATTTTGTTCACTACTTCAGCTTCTCACTTTAAAGTTGCTACTCTTCTATTCTCATTTGCTCATAACACTTCTCTTTCTAATTCGCTATTGGTTTTATAATTTTCGCAGGAACTCCTCCAACGACAACATTATCTGGCACATCTTTTGAAACTACTGAACCTGCAGCCACGATTGAATTCTCTCCTATAGTCACCCCTTGAAGTATAGTTGCTCCTGCACCAATCCAAGCATTTTTCTTAATGTGGATTGATTTAGGTATTAAAGAATGTCTATCGTTTGGTTCCATTGGATGTCCTTCTGAAAGCAAACTTACTTTAGGGGCAATTAAAACATCATCCTCTATTACTATTCCTCCCAAGTCAAGAAATACACAGTCGAAATTGATAAATACATTTTTTCCAATCTTAGTATGTTTACCATAGTTGATATAAAAGGGAGTAAATATAGCAGTACTCTCATCAATTTCTTGCCCTGTTATCTCACTTAATAGTTCAATAATTTCATTCTGATCAGAAGTATTGTTTAATTTCAATAATAACTTCTTGGTATTAAAAGATTCCTCTCTTAATCGATATGCCTGGGGGTTATCAGATGAAATTTTTTCGCCTTCTAATAATCGTTTAAATATATCCTCTGAACTCATTTTCATTAATATTAACAGATACAAATATAGCCTACTAAAATGAAAGATATTAAACTATAAAAGGTTTTAGTTTAGTATCTAACTGAGGTGCACCAAAAATCAATCATTTAAAGAACTAATTGAGAACTTTTCTCAGCTGCTAATGTAGATAAAATCCTTCTTAATATCCACCTTAATTTCCACACCCTCCATTAGTATCATTGATAATAACATTAAATAAATCAATTGAAATATACTTAGGCATATAATTCCCTCCTAATTTATTATTAAATGAACGTATATGATTTTTAGAACCACATTGTAAATTCTCATACATAGTTCTGATTTCCAAATTATCTGTATTTAATAGCATCTTTTCAATATCTAAAATATCCAAGTCTTCAATATTGGCACCCACTGTTAATGCATCATTTAAGGACAAATCTACTATATTTATTAAATCACTGTAAAGATTTGATAATTCTTGATTATTAAATTCTCCTTTAATTGGGCTTGCAGAATCCTCAATGTTGAATTTGTTTAACAAGACAAGCACTTTATCCATATGAGTTTGCTCACTTTTAGAAATATTATCAAAAATGTTTTCTTGATATTTGTCAAACGCATATAAATATACGTCTCTTGCAAGTTTTTCTTCTTCCCTTAAATATTTTAAGTCATTCATTTCAGAATCAGAAATTATATTATTTTCAAAATCCTTTGACAAATCATCGCTACAGTTTACCAAAACTAAACTCAACATCATCAAAATTGCTAATTGTACCTTTTTCATATATTTTAAATTTATTTATAGCAATTTCAAGATTATTAACATCAATTTATTTGACCATTGTCACGACTTTACTAATTTTGAGAAATATGAAAGAACTTAAACTCATTTTAACGGACAATTAACCTTAACAAATAATGGGGTTTCAATTATTCCTAATTTCTCATTAAATAAACCCGCAATTTTATTTGATTTATTTCTTGGAAATGAAAAAATTAGCTTTGACCCAATGTTAAGATTTGGAGCAGATGGTAAACCTTGGACATTAGTATTTTGGGGAAGGTATAAATTAATACAAGAGAATAAATTTAAAATGAGCTTAGGTCTACATAACTCTTTAATCTTTAAAAATTTCGAGATTTATAATACAAATAATAATCTTCAAAATAATATACTTGGTGTCAACAGATATTTAGCCTTAGAACTTACTCCTACTTTTTCAATTAATAATAAAATTGATGTTGGAATATATTACTTAGGTTCAATAGGGATAAATGAAGAAGCTATAAATAATACAAATTTTGTTTCATTCAAATCTAATATTAAAAATATAAAACTTAGTAAAAAATTATCATCAAATCTTTCCCAGCAATTTTATTATTTA
>JBJOIA010000254.1:0-3780 GCA_046047395.1 Bacteroidota bacterium
TAATTTATGTCCCCAAAGAAGAAGCAAATAAATATTTAATTTGTCATGGCCCTTATGAAAAATATGTCAATAAACTTCTAATAGAAAAGGGAGAATTTAATATGGGAGGGAAACAAGGAAGATGGGAAGAGTTTGATCGAAATTATAATTTAATAAATAAAGAATATTTTAATAATGGATTTAAGAAAGAATCCATTATTTCCTATTTTGACGACAAGAAGACTAAAATTAAAGAAATCATACCTGTAAGATTCGGTGAAATGACAGGGACTTATTTTTCCTTTTATGAAAGTGGCAATTTGGAATCTACTGGAGAAATTGAAGATGGAATACGAATTGGAAGATGGTTGGAATTTTATGAATATGGCAGAAACGGAAAATTAAGAAGAGAGTGGAAATATGGAAACGATAAATTTGACCCTTCTGAACCTATTTTAATTCAAGAAAGAGAACAACAATAATTCTTTAAAGATGGTAACATTTCTGAGAATTGTTACTAATGTTCACCTACTTTCAATAGATTTTAAAAGGTTTATAAATTATAATTGCATATAAAAATTTCCTAGCCATGAAGAAAATTTCACTTAAATTAAATTTATTGTTACTATTCGTAACTATTCCAATTTGTTGTTTTTCACAACAAAAGTTTAAAATTATTGTAGAAAATAATACTACATTTCAAAATGGTGGGAACGCTAAATTGATTATTGGGAGAGGTTCTTCGGACACAACAATTTTCGAATCAAAAGGTAGTACATATTTAGATAAGGGTGGAAATACGATTATTATGAGTAGGACCATTTTCAAAGGAACTGGTGATAGCCTATTAAATAGTCCGTACGAAGGAAATTCCCCTATAGCTAATTTTTACAATCTTATTCAAGAATCATCTGATACTACCTTTATTGAAGAAAATACGAATGGAGTAATATTTGTTCGAAATTTACTAAAGCCAAGTCAAGGATATATCCAATCGAATGGGAAATTAATTTTTAAGTCGACCGAATATACGACAAATGCATTTTTTAATACTGGGCTTCCGGCACCAAATAACCTTAGAACAGTAACAAATGGAAATCCTGCCAGAATTACCAATGCAAATTGTGGTTCTATTTTAGGCGATGTAATCGTAGAACGACCTATTTCAAATACGTTAATTGGCAATAGATTGCTTTCGCCAGGAGTTATACCTACAGGTACTATTCAGGATAATTGGCAGGAAACAAATTCTGGAACGGCCTATCATAATTATGGAACCTTTACTTATGGACCAGGCGGATCAACCAATGGTTTTGATGGAAGTACAGGATCGAATACTTATTCAACTATAGCCTATATTTCTAATGGGGCATATTCATATCTTTCCTCTACAAATAATGCAAATACACAATTTGCACTAGGAAAAGGTTTATCAGTTGTAGTATATGGAGATAGAAGAAATAATTATTCAACAACTTCTGTGGTAGGCCATGAAGAAAATGGCTTCAACTATACTATTTTAAGAACTAAAGGAGCCCTAAATCAATGTGATTTCACCTTCCCAACAGCAGACCTACCAACCGATGGAACTGAGGCTGCTCCAAGTTATATAATTATTGGAAATCCATTTTGGGCAAATTATGACATGAGTAGTCTTACAAAAACGAACATAAGTGATACCTATTACTACTTAAATCCTTCAGTTTATAGAGAAGTAAGTGATGGAGCTACCACCGTAAGGAAAAGAGGAAATTATATAGCTGTAAATACAACAAATCTGGGGCCGAGTGAGGTTGCAAAAATTGATCCAGGTCAAGCTGTAATCATTGGAACTATTGGGAATACACCTTCCCTTAGTTTTCCTAAATCTGGAATTATTGATTCAAATACAGTTACTGAAGGCTTAGTCGCATTCTCAAAAACAACTAGTTCAAATACAGAGCATTTAATTATTGAGGGAATATATAAGGAAAATAACATGGAAAATTTTTCTGAGCCATTTTCCACTGTAAGGGTATCATTTTCGTCTAAATTTTCTAATAATTTCGGACCAGAAGAATCAATTTCATATCTGAATTTATTTGAAAATTTAAGTATTTCGAATTTTAATAAAGATTTAGCAATTGAAGGAAGAAATCTTAATTCTAAAGCAGATACAATAAATCTTCAATTACGTAAATTATTTAATAGTCCGAATAATTCAAGCTTAGAATACGGTTTGGGAATCAATACTAAATATCTATCAGGAGATAAACTTTATGTACTGTTCGATAAATCTTCCTTTACGTACACTCAAATACCTGCATACTCCAATGAAATTTATAAGTTAAATATTGAAAATGGAAAACATGAGGAAGATAAATATGCCATCTTAATTTTAGACAAATCTTATCAATCATTAATAGATTTCTCTAATTCAAAAGAAAAACTTAATATGGCGGTTTATCCCAATCCATCATCAGATTATATTACAGTCCTAGATCAAAAATTAGCCGGAAGTAGAATCGATATATTGGGTACCAATGGAAATAATATTCTTTCTAAGACCTTAGAAAAATCTGAAAATTTAAATAAAACAGGTATTCAGCTCGATGTTAAAAATTATTCAAGTGGAGCTTATTTAGTTCGATTGATTAATGAGGACGGGCAAATTAAAACCCAAAAATTTGTAAAAGAGTAAAATGAATAAATTATATAAAACAAAAAAAACAATGAGATTAATTAAAAATTTAACCACTAGCGCATTATTATTAGGAATAATTAATATCGCTCAAGCATCTGAAATCTCGATTTCAAATGATTTAAGTCCAATTACTCCAAACTCCGCAAATGGGAACTTGGAATTAAACTCAAGCTTAGCACCAGAGGGTCCAATTGATGGTGCACCTGAAAATGTTTGGGATCCTAGCACTAGCAATTTAGCTGGTGAACCAACATCAGGTAATTCTACAATACCTGTTGATGGAGGAATAAGTCTTTTGTTAATGGCTGGCGCTGGCTTAGGAGCTAGAAAATTAAGAAATAAATTAAAAATTCAACAATAAAACTACCTAAACAAAAAGGGCAACTCTTTTTGGTTGCCCTTTACTTTTGTTTAATTTTAGTTTATTTCTTTATCTGAATTGATAATTCATTTAATTGCTTTTCCTCAATTATTGATGGAGAATTTATCATTACATCCCTACCAGCATTATTCTTTGGAAATGCAATAAAGTCCCTAATTGAATCTGTTCCTCCAAATAAGGAACAAAGTCTATCAAAACCAAAAGCTAAACCTCCGTGTGGTGGAGCCCCGTATTCAAAAGCATCTAATAAGAATCCAAATTGAGATTGTGCCTCCTCTTGAGTAAAACCTAATACCTCAAACATTTTAGATTGTAAGGTTTTATCAAAAATTCTAATTGACCCTCCGCCTACTTCTACTCCATTAATAACCATATCATAGGCATTTGCTCTCACCTTACCCAATTCCCCATTCAATAAGTTTTGAATATCTTCTGGTTTTGGAGAAGTAAATGGATGATGCATAGCAAACCATCTTTCTTCCTCCTCCCCATATTCCAATAATGGAAAATCAACCACCCAATGTACTTTGTAATCATATGGATCTCTCAAACCAAGTCGAGATCCCATCTCTAATCTTAATTCATTTAATTGCTTACGAACCTTATCACCATCTCCAGATAAAATCAATAATAAATCTCCTGGTTTAGCATTAAAAGTCTCAGCCCATTTTTTTAGATCTTCTTCTCCATAAAATTTATCAACTGATGATTTGAATGTTCCATCCAAATTATAGCG
>JBJOIA010000255.1:0-13032 GCA_046047395.1 Bacteroidota bacterium
AAAAACGAAAAAGATATTATCAATAAGGAAAATTGGAAATTGAAAGATTCAGAGGTAGATGAATTTATTGAATGGGTAAAGGTAAATAATCAAACATATTCTAGTAATGAAAAACAATATATTGATTCATTATATGCAAGAACTGAAAAAAATCCTGCTTTAATAAAATGGAGAGAGAAATTATTGGAATTGAGGGAAGATCCAGCCATTGGATTTGAAGCAGAGGCAAATTCAAACAAAGAAGAAATAAGACAGTTTTTATCTTATCTCATGATTGCAGAAAAATGGGATAAAAAAACTGCAGATATTTGGAATATCCCGAATAGAATTGAGATTAAAAAAGCCAAAGAATTATTTAAAGATCCCGAAAAATATAAAGGATATTTATCCCCAAAATAGAATGAGTTTAATTTTAACTATTGAAACTTCAGGTCAAATTTGCTCGGTAGCTTTATTTGAAAAAAATCAATTAATTGATTCAAGAGAAATAATGGAACAAGGGGCACATTCTGCCAAATTAACGTTACTGATCCAAGAAGTTTTAAAGAAAAATAATTATTCAATAAAAAATCTAAAAGCCGTAGGAATATCGATTGGCCCTGGCTCCTATACAGGCTTAAGAATTGGTTTATCTACCGCCAAAGGAATATGTTTTGGTCTCGATATCCCTCTAATTTCAATTTCTACCTTAAGAATCATGATGGAAGAAGTGAAGCTTTTAAAAACTTCAGATTATTATCTTTCTATGATGGATGCAAGAAGAATGGAAGTATATGCTGCAATTTTCAATAAAAATGGAGAAACAATTTTGGAAGAAGGCGCCTATATCCTGACAGAAAACCCATTTGAAAATTATCTTGAAAAAAATATTATTGTATATGGAAATGGAGCTAATAAATGGGATTGGACAAAAGAAAATTTAGAAAGATTTATTGAAAATATTTCTCCTAGAGCAAAATTTATGGGTAATTTAGTATATGAAAAATTTCTAAATAAGAATTTTGAAGATTTGGTTTTATCGGAGCCTGCTTATCTAAAGGAATATCAAGGGAAATAATAATATGGAAGAGATTGTCAATAAAGTTGCTAATTCTGGATTAACCCTAATCAATTTGGATGAAATAATGCCAAAAGAAAATAGAGTATTTATTGATTTAAAAAATTGGTTGTGGGAAGGAATTGCCTTAAAAGAAAAAGATTTTAGAGAAAAATTAAAAATCCATGACTGGTCTGTTTATAAAAACCAATTTGTAACAATTGGTTGTAGCGAGGATGCAATTATACCAATCTGGGCTTATATGTTGGTCGCATCTTACCTAGAAGGGATTTCACGGAAAACCTATTTCGGAGATTTAAGGGATATTGAAACTAAGATTTTTCAGGATTTTATTGCTAATTTAGACATTAACCAATTTGAAGGAGGAAGAATTGTGATTAAAGGCTGTTCCAAAGAAGCTGTTCCTACAAATGCTTATATTGAATTAATAAACAAGCTTCAGCCCCATGTAAAAAGTATATTTTTTGGAGAACCTTGTAGTACCGTTCCAATTTTCAAAAAGAAAAAATAATGAATCAAAATTCTGAACAATTTAAGTTTATTGAACAAATTCTTAAAATTCACTTATCTAAAAATATAGATATTCAAAATATTGAATTTTTCTATGGAGGGAATTTTAATACTGCCAGTAAGGTAAGTGCGAATGGTTCAGATTATTTTGTAAAATGGGCACCTGAGGAAGATGTAAACACCTTTGAAAAAGAGGCAAAAAACCTTCAACTAATAGATTCCACGAATACTTTGAAAGTTCCAAAGGTATATGGAAATGGGAATTTCGAATCTAAAAATTATCTAATAATTCAAGGAATATCATCTGCAGAACAAAATAAAAATTATTGGAAGGATTTTGGAATTGGCCTGGCAAATTTACATAAAACTAGCTCTCCAAATGGATTTGGCCTAGACTATGATAATTTCATTGGGACATTACCCCAAATTAATTCCTGGAATAAAAATTGGATTGATTTTTTCATTGAAAATAGATTAATTCCTCAATTAGACTTAGCTGAATATAATCGTAAAATCAATTCGGATTTAATTGAAAAATTTGAAGCCCTTTTCAAAGAACTCAATTCAATATTTCCAGAAAATTCTTCATCCTTAATTCATGGAGATTTATGGGATTCCAACATCATGACGGATCTTGATGGAAATGCAATCATATTGGACCCAACCTGTTATTTTGGATCTAGGGAGGCAGAAATCGCCTTTACTACTATGTTCGGAGGGTTTGAAAATGAATTCTATGAATCTTATAATGAAGTACTCCCTATTGAAAAAGGATTCCACGAAAGACTTCCATTTTATAATCTTTACCCATTATTGGTTCATGTAAATTTATTTGGTGAAGGCTACCTTCCAACAATAAATAAAATCTTATCAAAATTTTAATCTACTGAATTTTTCCACTCTAGTAGAATAGAATCAATTGATTTAGCTTCTGGATAAAATGAAATAATTTTTTTTAAAATTTCTTCAACAACAGCATCCGGACAAGATGCTCCACAAGTTAACATGATCTTTACCTCCTCTTTCTGCGGAAGAAAATCATTCGTCAGTATTTCTTGTTTTTCAAAATAATCAAAATGATTAATTAAATCCGATGAGATAATTTTTTCGGCAGAACTGATAAAAAAGGTAGGAAGTTTTTCATTACATAGCTCAACAATATGAGCGGTATTGGAAGAATTATAACCTCCAGCAACTATTGCCAAATCCGCTTCATAATTTAGCATTGCTAATGTTGAAGTCTGGTTATCGTTAGTGGCATAACATAAGGTATCCTTGGTATCAGCAAAATAATCTGATAAAATTTTCTGGCTATCCTTATGAAAATCAATCAAAACCCCTTTTAAATAATCTACAATCTCTTGGGTTTCCGTGGCAAGCATGGTAGTTTGATTGACAACCCCAATTTTTTCTAAATGAATTAATGGATCAAAACCCTCAGAAAATTGCCCAGCAAATTCCTTATAAAATTCTTCTTTTGACTTTTCTTTACGCAAATAAGGACCAAGTTTTTTTGCTTCAGTTATATTTCTTATAACTAAAGTAGGTGTAACTTCCTTTGTATGAGAAAATGTAGCCTTTGTTTCCTCATGATTCGGTTTTCCATGAACGATTATTGAATAACCGTTTGATCCGATGGTATTTGCTCTATTCCAAACCTTTTCAACGAAAGGACAAGTTGTATTATAAGAATGAATATTGATTCCAATTTCATTTAATATATCTTCAATTTCTAAAGTAGTACCAAAGGCAGGTATAATAACTATATCTTCAGAACTTAATTCGGACCAAGGAATAAGCTGATTCCCTTTCGTATCTTGAATAAATTTAACGCCTCTATCCAATAAATCTGCATTTACTAAAGGATTATGAATCATTTCGGAAAGCAAAAAAACTCTCTTTCCTGGATTTTCTTCTATTATTTTATAAGCAGTTTCAATTGCATTTTCAACCCCATAGCAAAATCCAAAATGACGAGAAAGGTAAATCTTAACAGGACCAAAATCCAAAAAACTTGGATTAAAATCTTTTTTTAATTTATCCGCACTTCTTCTAAATTCTTTGATGGAACCTATTAAATTACTTTTGAATAAAGGAGGTATGGAAAATGTTTTCATCCTTTTGAATTGTCTTTTTTGTCTAATTTTAACAGGGCTAGGATTTGAAGAAATAGTATCTTCAAGATTTTCTTTATTCAACATTATAACTATATTTTTGGTAAACAGTTTTAATAATTGGTGGTAAAATTATTAAAAATTAATAATTTTATGAAATTAAACAGGAAATATGAATTTTGATTCAGAAGAAATAAAGGAAGATTGGAAAGAATTAAATCAATTTATTTTTCAATCTTTTGGGAAAAAACCAGAGGGAGTGGAATCAATTCTTTTTTTAATCGGCGTCCAAGAACTTGGAAAGGGCAGAGATGATTTTTCCAAAGAACAAAAACAAGATTTAATGCATATTGCAACCTGTAAGGTCCTAAGTTATTATGGTTTTTATGAGTTAGAGGGACTTGATCAGGATGGTTGGCCAATTTGGAATAATATCAAACCTTTACCAAGCATTAATTTAAAAGAGCAGGAAACTCTCTTAAAAGCAAGTATTATTGAATACTTCAAACAAGAAATCTATTAAAAATGAAAATAATCAGCTATAATGTAAATGGAATAAGGGCAGCGATTAATAAAGGCTTGATAGAATGGTTAAAAGATGAAAATCCCGATATTGTTTGCATTCAAGAATTAAAAGCAATGCAAGACCAGGTAGATATTACTCCTTTTACGGAATTGGGCTATGAAATTTATTGGCATTCAGCTGTAAAAAAAGGATATTCTGGGGTAGCAATTTTTTCAAAAATTCCGGCAAGACATGTTGAATATGGTTGCGGAATTGAAAAATATGATTTTGAAGGAAGAGTAATTAGGGCAGATTTCGAGGATTTTTCCATATTATCAGTTTATCACCCTTCAGGTTCAAGTGGTGATGAAAGACAAGATTTCAAAATGGAATGGTTAAAAGATTTTTACACTTATATTGAAAATTTAAAAAAATCATTGCCAAATTTGATACTTTCAGGAGATTTAAATATTTGTCACAAAGAAATTGATATTCATAATCCAAAATCCAATGCAAAAAGTTCAGGTTTTTTACCTGAAGAAAGAGCTTGGGTAGATCATTTTTTAGAACTTGGATTTGTAGATTCCTATAGAATTTTTCACCCAGAACCTGGTTCATACACTTGGTGGAGTTATCGATTCAATTCAAGAGCAAAAAATTTAGGATGGAGAATTGATTACCATTTTGTAACAAATTCAATCAAAGAAAGAATTAAGGTTGCTGATATATTAAATTCAGCAGAACATTCTGACCATTGTCCGGTTTCAATTATATTTGAATAATGATTTATAAACTTTACCCCACCTTATTGAATTCCTTTAGTCTATACTTAAACGAATCTCGCGATTCTAGTGGAAAGTTGATTGTAGACGAAATTGAATTAATCGAAAGAATTAACAAAGTAAAGAAACCAAGTACACAAGCCCAAACTGCAGGAATTAATTTTGAAAAAGCAGTTTTAATGGGAGAAAAAGAGGATTTATTCGATGAAAAAGTAATAGAAAAAGCACGAGAATTAATTCCACAAAAATTTAAAACACAATTTTACGTAGAGGCGCGTCATCAAAATACACAACTTTACGGATATGTTGATGGTGTAGGAGAAGAAATCGCTTTCGACCTAAAAAGTACCAAATCTTACACCCCAGGAAGATTCGCAAAAAACCATCAAAATCTCTATTTATTAGGTTTACAACCCTATGGAATCAAACAATTAGATTATATAATTACTGATTTTAAAGAAGTTTATACAGAATCTTACCATATAGATACCTATGATTTTGAACCATTATTCAAAGAAATAAAGTTGTTTACGGAATTTTTAGAGGAAAACCGAAAATTCATTCGAGATAAAAAGATTTTTGATTCAAAATCAGTGGATAATCAACTATCTCTGTTCGACTAATAATTCCTGCAACTCAAGTAGATATTTTATCTTATTTTCTTTAAAATTAGTATCCTGAGTAGGAGTATAATGAATTGCCTTTATCCCAACATTTTCTGCACCTAAAATATCAACTTCAAGATTATCTCCAACCATAACTACCTCATCTTTTTTTAATTTGGTATCCTTCAACACAAATTCAAAAAAATTTGGATTAGGTTTCTTAAAGCCTGTATTTTTGGGTGTGTAAATTTTTTGAAAATAATTGGCAATATCAGACTCCCCAACCTTAATTTGCTGAATTTCATCAAAACCATTCGTTAATATGAATAACTGAAATTGATTTGAAAGTAATTCTACCAAATCTTTTGCTCCCGCCATTAATTTTTTCTTTCTCGGATTTCTATATAAAAAATGATTGGAAAAATTATCGGAATCTTCTAGTATTTGAAAGTTTTCAAAGACCATTTTAAAACGAGAATTTCTTAATTCTTCTTGGCTTAAATCTCCTAATTGATATTCTTTCCAAAGCCGGTCATTTATTTTTTGAAAATGTAATTGAAATTCAGAAAATTCTACCTGAAACTTCTCTTTTAATTTAAATTCAAAAAATAATTCACTTAAAGTGTCTACTGCATTTGTCTCAGCATCCCAAAGGGTATGATCCCAATCAAAGAATATGGCTTTTAAGGGTAATTTCATACCACAAAAGTAATAGGAATTAAGTATATTTGAATAATTATCATAAAACTGATAGATTATGAGGCATAATTTAATTTTAAAAAAACCATTAGCAGTATTTGATCTTGAAACCACAGGAATAGATGTAGCAAATGATAGAATTGTAGAAATATGTGTTGCCAAGGCCAATATTGATGGTTCCGTAGATGTTAAGACTAGAAGAATCAATCCAACTATTCCAATCCCTGCGGAGGCCTCAGCGGTTCATGGAATTTATGATGAAGATGTAGTGAATGAACCAACCTTTAAGCAAATCGGAAAATCAATGGAACAATTCCTAGCAGGTTGCGACTTAGCTGGTTTTAATTCAAATAAATTTGATATACCCTTATTAGTAGAAGAATTTTTGCGGGCAGATATCCCCTTTGAAATGAAAAATCGAAAGCTGATTGACGTCCAAAGAATATATCATATGATGGAACCTCGAAACCTTACTGCTGCTTTTAAGTTTTATTGTGATAAGGATTTGGAAGGCGCACACAGTGCAGAAGCAGATGTATTGGCAACACTTCAAGTTTTGGATGCCCAAGTTCATAAATATGAAAATACTCCTATGAAAAATTCAGAAGGAGAAATCGTATATCCGATTAAAAATGATATGGAATTGTTAGGAAAATTAAGCGAAAACAACCGTATTGATTTTGCCGGAAGAATGATATACAAAGATGGAGTTGAGGTATTTAATTTTGGAAAATATAGTAATCAGCCAATAAAAGAAGTATTAGGTAAAGATCCTAATTATTATGATTGGATGATGAAAGGAAATTTTTCTCAAGATACTAAAAGAAAATTAACAGAAATAAAATTAAGAGAATTCAAAAACTAATTGAATTAGTTATATAATTTTCGCTAACTTTTTAATAAATTTGCGAACTTAAATACTGCCTAGTTAAGATTTATATGGAATCATTACCAGAGGTTATTCAAACCATTCCCGTTGATTACTATATTATGCTGAGTTCTGCTCTATTCATAATCGGTATATTCGGAGTACTTACAAGAAGAAATGCAATAATTGTATTTATGTCTGTAGAACTTATGCTTAATTCTGTAAACTTATTGCTTACAGCGTTTTCTTCGTATTTTTCAGATCCTTCTGGACAAATATTTGTTTTCTTTATTATGGCCGTTGCAGCTGCTGAAGTAGCCGTAGGACTGGCCATTATAGTGATGATTTATAGAAATATTCAAAGTATTGATATTGGAATACTTAACAAATTAAAAAACTAACGCAATGTCCCCTATTCTGGTTTTAGTATTATTACCTTTAATTGGATTTTTAATTAATGGAATTGCTTATCCAAGACTTTCAAACAGTATTTCCGCTGTAATTGGACTAGCCGGCCCTGTAATTGGGTTCATTATTTCTATATTTTTATTTCAAAATCCATCTGATTATTCCCAAGAAATTGAATTACTTCCTTGGATTCAAATTGGAGAATTGTCTATCCCTCTTAGTCTGGCAATAGACCCACTCTCAATAATGATGCTCTTAATCATCACAGGAGTAGGTTCTTTAATCCACCTTTATTCAATTGGATATATGTCCCATGATAAAGGATTTGGAAAGTTTTTCGCTTTCTTAAATCTTTTTATCTTTTTCATGCTTCTTCTTGTTTTAGGAGCAAATTTCGTGGTATTATTCATTGGTTGGGAAGGTGTAGGATTGTGCTCGTATTTGTTAATTGGTTTTTGGAATAAGAAAAATAGTTTTGGAGATGCGGCGAGAAAAGCCTTCATCATGAATAGAATTGGTGACTTAGGTTTTTTAATTGGAATCTTTTTAATCTTCCAAGTCTTCGGTACTGCAAATTTTAAAGAAATTATAGCCACAATTGAATCAAATTCAATTGATACATCATTATTCCCTGCAATTGCTTTCTGTTTATTCATTGGAGCAATGGGAAAATCAGCTCAAATACCACTTTTCACCTGGCTACCAGATGCAATGGCAGGACCAACCCCTGTATCTGCATTAATCCACGCTGCAACAATGGTTACTGCTGGAATTTATATGGTAATCAGAGCTAACGCAATTTTTGAACTAAGTTCTGAGGTTCTAGACTTTATTGGATGGATTGGTTTAGCCACTGCACTTTTAGGAGCAATTATCGGACTTTTACAAAATGACATTAAAAAGGTTTTAGCTTATTCTACTGTATCCCAATTGGGTTATATGTTTATTGGCTTAGGATCCTCTGCATATACTGCATCCTTTTTTCATGTAATGACCCATGCTTTTTTCAAAGCCCTACTATTTTTGGGTGCGGGGTCAGTTATCCATGCCATGTCAGACGAACAAGATATTCGTAAAATGGGGGGATTATCGAAAAAATTACCTATCACCTTTATTACTTTCCTGATTGCAACAATCGCAATTTCTGGAATTCCTCCTTTTGCTGGATTCTTCTCAAAAGATGAAATATTGGCTTCAGTATATCATCATAATTTAACAATTTGGTGGTTAGCAATTATTGGTTCGGGCCTTACTTCCTTTTATATGTTTAGGGTTCTCATCATTACCTTTTTTGGTGAATTTAGAGGAACTGAAAACCAAAAACATCATTTACATGAATCCCCTTTACTAATGACAATCCCACTTATGATTTTAGCAGTATTGTCTATGGGAGGAGGATTAATCAATATCCCTCATTTCTTCGGAGGTAATGAATTTTTGGCAGGATGGCTAAGCCCTATACTACCAATTCATGGAGCAACAGTTAGCGAATTTCATTTATTCTCTTTAGAAGCATCCGCACCAATTTTAGCAGGTTTTCTACCTGCCGCTTTGGCAATTTATATTTATGGAATTAAAAAATATGTTCCTAAAGAGGATAATCAAATTGATGGAATAAATAAAATTGTCTACAATAAGTTTTATATCGATGAAGCTTATGAGTTACTATTTCAAAGACCAATCCGTTTCTTATCTGGTTTCTTTGCACAATTTATCGATTTCCTAGTCATTGATTTAATAGTTGAAGGAACTGGTAGAGTTTCAGAAAAACTATCTTTAGAATTGAAAAAGATTCAAACTGGAAATGTTGGATATTATATATTCTTCATGACCATTTCAATAGCATTAATAATTTTATTGAGTATAGGATCTCAAATTATTTAAAAAATTAAGGTATGTCATTACTCTTTTTACTTATAATACCAATAATATTAGGATTAGGCTTAATTAGTTTTAAACCTGAAAAATCATCCCAAATTGGAATCCTTGGATCTCTTATCCAACTGGGATTGGCAATATATTTTTTATATGGGAATAATAATTCTGAAGGTTTAGATTGGAACTGGATTCCTGATGCTGGCATTCGCTTTAAACTCCAATTAGATAATATCAACTCCCCATTAGTTTTATTGTCTACTATCATCTTCCCATTTATCTTAGGTACTATTTGTAATACAAATAAAAGTAATGATGGAAAATATGTTGGACTACTTTCTATCATGCAAGGTTTGATGGTAGGGGCCTTTCTAGCTCAAGACGCATTTTTATTTTATTTCTTTTTTGAAGCTGCTCTAATTCCAATTTATTTCATAATTACCCAATACGGAGAAGGAAATAGAAATAAAATAGCGACAAAGTTTTTTGTATATACCTTATTCGGTTCGCTTTTCTTGTTAATTGGATTAATCTATATTTACCTAAGAGGTTCCGGGTTGAAACCTTCTGCAGATTTTCAATATTTATACGAAACTGCAGCAAAATTAAATCCAAAGGAACAAAACTTATTATTATTTGCTTTCTTTATAGCATTTGCAATCAAAATGCCAATGTTCCCTTTCCATACTTGGCAACCTGATACCTATACGAGTGCCCCTGCTCAAGGGACTATGATGCTTTCAGGTATCATGCTAAAAATGGGAACCTTTGGAGTAATTAAAATGATTTTACCAATGTTTGGACCTGCACTTGAAAATTATGGGAATATCTTAATTATTCTTTCCATAGTTGGAGTAGTTTATGGCTCCATTATTGCTATTCAACAAACAGATGCAAAAAGAATATTAGCCTATTCTTCTTTTGCCCACGTAGGACTTATCTCCGCTGGAATGTTAACACAAGGGCAAGAAGCCATACAAGGAGCTATTTATCAAATGGTTTCACATGGAATAAATGTAGTAGGATTATTTTTTGTGATTGACATCATTGAAAGAAGAACAAAAACCAGAAATATCTTCCAATTAGGTGGAATTACCCAATATTCTTATATACTTTCCGTTGGATTTATCATTTTGAGCCTTGGGTCTGTTGGACTTCCTCTTACCAATGGATTTATAGGAGAATTTATCTTATTGAAAAATATTTTCAATTATTCGAATTGGATGGGAATACTTGCAGGTTTTACCATCATTTTAGGCGCAGTCTATATGTTGAGATTAATCCAAAAATCTATTTTTGGAAATGAATCTAAATTAACTACCAATTTCCAAGATTTAAGTTATCAAGAAAAAATAGTTTTGGTTTCATTAAGCATCTTTGTAATTATTGGTGGTATAATTCCTTCATTAATATTTCAACTAATAAATATTTAACAGTTTAATTGATTTTAAAATGTATTCAATTTTAGCATTATCACTTTTTGGAATATTAAATTTGTTCTTAGGTTTTTATTCAAATAAAAAAACCTTACAAACTATTAATCAATTATTCTTAATTATCACCATGGGCCTTACCATGATGGATTGGAACCATGAATACCTTTGGTTTGGAGACTTAATTAAAACTAATAATTTAAGTATTAATTTCAGTGTTATCATTCAATTAGCAGCTCTATTGGTAATTTCATTCTCAAATGGATTCGGATACGACGATATTTATTCACAGCCAGCTGAATATTATGCCCTTATGCTTTTTTCATTAGTTGGAGGCATTTTAATGGTTACTTTTACTCATTTTATTAGTTTCTTTGTCGGCCTGGAAATACTTTCAGTTGCCATGTATATTCTTACAGGTTCAGATAAAAGAAATCTTAGATCCAATGAGGCTGCCCTAAAATATTTCCTAATGGGAGCATTTGCAACTGGTATTCTCCTTTTTGGAATTGCACTTGTTTATGGAGTAACTCATACTTTTTATATCGAATCAACTGCGACTGCTTTAGCAAACCTTGCACCAGAATCAAGACCAATATTCTTGTATGTAGGCTTAGCCCTTGTTACAGTAGGTCTACTTTTTAAAGTATCTGCAGCTCCATTTCACTTCTGGACTCCAGACGTCTATCAAGGTGCTCCTACAATTTTTACAATGTTCATGTCGACAGTCGTAAAAACAGTAGGTTTCGCAGCTTTATACAAAATTCTCCACACAGCATTTGGACCAATTGAAAAAGAATGGTTAGTACCAGTTTATTACGTTTCCATGGTTACGCTGATTATTGCCAATTTTACGGCATTATTTCAAACGAATATAAAAAGAATGCTGGCATATTCAAGTATATCCCATGCAGGCTATATTTTACTAACAATAATTTCTACACAAAAATCTACCAATGCTAGTATTTTATACTATTCATTAGTTTATACTTTAGCAACTATTACAGCCTTTGGTGTTTTTAAAGTAGTTTCAGAATATTTAACTGGAAGAACTGATCGTTCAGAGGATTTAGAAGGTTTTAAAGGTTTGGCAAAAAATAATCCATTATTGGCAATTAGCTTCTCCATCGCTTTGATTTCTCTTGCAGGCATCCCTCTAACTGCTGGCTTTTGGGGTAAATTTTATGTATTCAGAGATTTATTCAATAGAGATATTTTATATCCGGTAATTGTCGGAATAATCACTTCATGTGTCGGAATTTTCTATTATTTCAAACCTATACTTTCAGTTTATAGCTCGGAAAAAGAAATAGAAAAAATTGAAATTCCCTTTTCTATAAAAATTACTTTGATTTTAACAACCATTTTTACTATTTTACTAGGACTTTATCCAACCTTAGCAAAACAGTTATTCTAATAAATTGGCTACAAAACTCAAAAGTATTTTTAATAAGAAAGATTTAATTTCTTATTTCTTAGTGGCAGGTTCTGGTGCTATAGTTCAAATTATTTCTGGAGCAATACTTAAAGATTGGTTCAATTTAAGCTATACCAATACAGTGGCCTTGGGTTATATTGTAGCATTTTTTTACGGCTTTTCCCTAACAAAATTATTCGCATTTGGAATTAGATATTCAAGAAGAACTACTAGAGAAATTTTTAAATTTATTTTAGTTTCCATCGGTTCATTCTTCATTACCGTTTATATAAGCCTTCTAACCTATACAATTTTAAATTCCTATGGCGAGGATTTTTATTATCGAATCCCTTTTGCAGTAAAAGAAATAAATTTGAGCCAATTATTCTCAACACTTTCGGGAATGGGTTTAAGTTTTTTATTCAATTTTATTATGCATAAAACATTCACTTTTAAAGAAAGTGGATTCTATGAAAAGCTTAAAAAACTCTTAGAATTATAGGAAATTTTTCAACTTCTTAAAATTTTCTTAAAAAAATTTGGAGCATTTAATATTTTTTTTTAAATTTGAACTTCAAATCTTAAATTTTTATTAAAATGAAAAAGGTATTCGCATTATTATTTGTTACTGGAATGATGGCTTTAGCATCATGTGGTGGTGAGCAAGCTGCTGAAGAAGCACCAGCTACTGAAGAAGTTGCTGTTGAGTCTATGGAAGCTGATACTACTATGGCTGACACTACTATGGCTGAAGAAGCT
>JBJOIA010000256.1:0-4990 GCA_046047395.1 Bacteroidota bacterium
AACAAAAATTTTATCAATTTTCCTATCAATAACCTGGTAAAATTTACAAACCTATTTTTGAATAAATTAATGCCATAATTGATTAATATCAATATTCCTAAACCTATTAAAATGAAAAAACTGTTCCTACTATTCATCAGCATTGCTTTCTTTTCCTGTGAAAATGATACTAATTGGCAATATTATTTGGGCGGACAAGATCGAAACCACTTCTCTACCCTCAACCAAATCAATTTTGAAAATATCGACTCCCTGAAAGTCGCTTGGATTTATGATAATCCAGACTCCGGACAAATTCAAACAAACCCCCTTATTGTAGATGGTATTTTATATGGGGTAAGTCCTTCCGTTCAAGCTTTTGCACTTAATGCAGCCACAGGAGAAGAAATTTGGCGCTTCCAAGATTCTTTAAAACATTGGGCATCAACTTCAAGAGGTATAAGCTATTGGGAAGATGGAGACGATAAAAGAATTCTATACACCGTAGGCCCTAACCTTTGGGCCATAAACGCCAAAACAGGTAAACCTATTGTCAGTTTCGGAGATAGCGGAAAGGTAAACTTAAATACCGGATTACCCGAAATTGCTCAAGATAAATTCATTATTTCAAATACCCCAGGTGCCATTTTCAAAGATTTAATCGTGATGCCCCTGAGACTCTCAGAAGGGGAAGATGCAGCCCCAGGAGATATTCGCGCCTTTAATGTGCGCACCGGAAAACTAGTATGGTCCTTCCATACCATTCCCTATCCGGATGAAGAGGGATATGAAACCTTCCCTCAAGATGCCTATAAAAATGAATATGTTGGCGCCGCCAATAACTGGTCTGGTATGGCAATCGATGAAAAAAATGAAATAATTTTCGTTCCTACAGGTTCTGCTGGCTATGATTTTTATGGTGGTAATAGAAAAGGACAAAACCTTTTTGCCAATACCCTCCTAGCTTTAAATGCCAATACAGGCAAAAAAATATGGCATTACCAGGCGGTTCACCATGATATTTGGGATAGAGATTTCCCTGCGCCTCCAAATCTAATCCAAGTGGTAAGAAATGGCAAAAAAATAGATGCCGTTGCACAAATTTCAAAACAAGGATTTGTTTATGTTTTTGAAAGAAAAACAGGTAAACCTTTATTCGATATTGAAGAAGTCCCCGTTCCAAAATCAAGCTTAGAGGGAGAAGAAACTTGGCCTACGCAACCTAGGCCTGTACTTCCCAAACCTTATGCCAGACTTTCCAATGAAATCACGGAAAATGACTTAAATCCTTATTCTTTAGAAAAAGAAAAACTCCTGACGGAATATCGCAAAATGGAAAAAAGATGGTTTGGCCCTCCTTCCGAAAATGGAACACTTATACTTCCAGGTTTTGATGGAGGTGGCGAATGGGGAGGTGCAGCAGCCCATCCTTCCAAGGGTATCATCTATATTAATTCCAATGAAATGCCTTGGATAATGGAAATGAAAAAAACGGATGAACATGTAATCTTTCAATCAAATGGTGAAAAACTCTACCAACAAAATTGTTCCCCATGTCACCAATCCGATTTCAAGGGAAATCCAAAAAGCGGTTACCCTAACCTCGTAAATATTCAGAATAAACGAAGCCATTCCTTCCTACAAAATATCATTTCAAATGGAAAAGGAATGATGCCCGGTTTTACCCAATTGAAAAAAGCTGAAATAGAGGATATCATTAATTTTATCAGCCATAAAGAGGAATCAAAACAAGAAATCGTTACCAAAATAACCAACCAATCGGTCAAATACCGAATGCAAGGCTATAATAAATGGCTAGATAAAGATGGCCTACCAGGTATTGCTCCTCCTTGGGGTACCCTCAACGCAATCGACTTAAATACAGGGGAATACCTATGGAAAATTCCTTTCGGAAATGAACCTGCCTTGGCTGAAAAAGGAATCGAAAATACAGGTACTGAAAATTATGGTGGACCAATCCTTTTTGAAAACGGACTGCTTTTTATCGGTGCATCCAAAGATGGTTATTTTAGAGCCTATAATGCCAATACGGGTGAATTAGTATGGAAATATAAACTTCCTTATGCAGCATTTGCCACCCCTTCAACTTATACGGTAAATGGAAAACAATATATCGTAATTGCCTGTGGTGGCACTAAACTAGGTACTGAAAAAGGCAATAAATACGTGGCTTTCAGTTTATAAAAAAATAATTAATCATTTGATTAAATCATTTGTTTTAATTAGCTTTCCTCTTAGAATTTTCTGAGAGGTAAAATGACAACGGAAGAAAAAATTAAAAAAGCTGCAAAAACCGTATTTCATACCAAAGGCTATGCAGCTACTACTACCCGCGATATAGCAAAAGAAGCTAATTTAAACCTAGCCCTAATCAATTATTATTTCCGATCTAAAGAAAAATTATTTGAAATCATCATGTTAGAAAGTATGATGAATTTTATGCAAAGTCTTATCTCTGTTTTCAATGATCCTAATACCTCCCTTAAAGAAAAAACAAAACTAATTTCCGGGAATTACATCAATCTTTTAAGCAACGAACCAGATTTACCCTTATTTATTTTATCTGAATTACGCACAGGCGGTTTAATCAAACTACTATCTACCATGGGTTTAAATCAAATGATGAGAAACTCTATTTTTTACAAACAAATAGAAGAAGAAATTCAGGAGGGTAAAATAAAAAATGAAGATCCAATGCAATATATTATGAATATTATCTCCCTTTCCGTCTTCCCATTTATTGCTAATCCTATGCTTAAATTAATGGGAGGGATGGATGATAAGGATTTCAATAAAAAAATGGAGGAGAGAAAAAAATGGATCCCCAAATGGATAAAAAATATGAATGAAAAAAATTAATCACTTGTTTAAAAATATAATCATGCAATCAAAAAAATTTATTCTCATTTTATTAATTAGCCTTGTAGCCAATAATACATTTGCCCAAAATCAAGAAATAAATCTTAATTGGTGCATTCAAAAGGCAAAAACTAACCTACCACTCATCAAAAAGTTTGAATTAATTGAACAAGCGAAGTCCTATTCTATTGAAAATGCTTCAAAAGGTTTACTCCCACAAATTAATTTAATTGGGCAAGGCACCTACCAATCCGAGGTGACAAAAGTGCCTATTTCAGTCCCAAATTTTGATATCCCAACCATCAGTAAAGATCAATATAGAGCTTATACCGAGGTTTACCAATCCTTGAATAATAAAAAACTAATAGACGACAAAATTCAATTATTGGAAAGCCAGGCAGAATTAGAAAAATCTAATCTCGAGGTTTCTATTTACCAGGTAGAAGAAAAAGTAAATGAAGTTTACTTTGGAATTTTATTAATACAAGAACAATTAAATTTGAATAATTTATATCAAAGTCAATTAAAAAATACCTCCAAAAAACTAGAATCTGCCTTGGCAAACGGAGTAGGAAACGGGAAAAATATTCTAGAAATTTCTGCTGAAATTCTTCGGTTAAAACAAAAATCTATTGACCTAAATGGAATGAAATTAGGTTTTATTGGGATGCTTTCTAAACTTACAGGAGAAAAAATTGATTTAAACTCTCAATTTATTCACCCTTCCGATGAATTTGAATTAGCCAACGAAAACCTTCGTCCTGAATTAAAATCTTTCGATGCCTCCCTTAATTTACTTACCAAAAAAGAAGCGAATATTGATAACCAATTGAGACCTCAATTTGGGATTTTCGTACAAGGAGGTATTGGTCGACCGGCTTTAAATATGTTATCAAATGATTTTAGAGGATATTATATCGGTGGTTTAAGATTGAATTGGAATATAGGGAATTATTATACCTATAAAAACAATAAAAAGCTTTTGGAAATTGAGAAACAAGGTATCGGCATTCAAAAAGATCAATTTCTACAAAATTTATCTGTCCAAGACCAAAAAGAAAATGCAGATATTATTAAACTAAGGGAAATGGTTAATTTGGATGAGCCGATCATTCAATTAAAAACTCAAGTAAAGGAAATAGCAGAAAAGGAATTGGAATTAGGCTCAATTGGGGCTAATGATTTTCTGGATTATTTGAGTCAAGAAGAATTAGCAAAGGAAAATAAAGCCATTCATGAAATTCAACTTTTGAATGCGATTTATAAAAATAAAATTACGAAAGGACAATAACCCCCATTAAGATGAAATTCAATTTAAGAATTATTTTAGCAGTAGCAGTATTAGGAATTAGTTCATGCTCAAAGGAAGATAAAGGTTATGATGCCTCTGGTTCTTTTGAGGCAGAGGAAATTATGATTTCTTCTGAAGCAAATGGAAAAATAGAAGAATTAAATATTGAAGAAGGACAAGTTTTACAGATCGGAGACACTCTTGGAAAAGTTGAGTCCATACAATTACAACTTAAATTAAAGCAATTAGAAGCACAATTAAGTGCTATTCTTTCCAAAAAGCCTGATATTCAAAAGCAAATAGCTAGTCTGGATGAACAAATTAAAAATCTTGAATCTGAAAAAATCCGATTTAAAAACTTGGTAGCCTCAGGTGCTGGAAATCAAAAGGCCGTAGACGATATTCAAGCAAAAATTATTTTAATTGAAAAAAACAAAGAAGCCTTATTTTCTAATTTATCTATTTCAACAACAGGGATTGAAAAAGAAGCTAATGTGGTTAAAACACAAATTGATCAGTTAAAGGATCAACTTAATAAAACTAACATTATCAATCCAATTGATGGGACAGTTTTGGTAAAATATGCTTACGAAAATGAAATTACCAGCTTTGGAAAGCCCTTGTATAAAATTGCAAAATTGGATGAAATCATTTTAAAGGTATATGTATCTGGGGACCAGTTTTCTGTAATAAAATTGGGACAACTTGTTCAAATAGGGACGGATGATGGAAGTGGAGGCAAGAAAATGGTGGAAGGTAAAATTAGTTTTATATCTGATAAAGCAGAATTTACCCCAAAAACCATTCAAACAAAAAATGAAAGGGCAAATTTAGTTTATC
>JBJOIA010000257.1:0-6724 GCA_046047395.1 Bacteroidota bacterium
GACAAATTCTCCACTGCACGTAAATTTATGGCAGTTACGGATAAAACAAGAGAATTGTTTCCTATTCCGCAGGCTAGATTAGATGCAAATCCAAACTTGGTACAAAACCCAGGTTATTAGATTTAGATTTTTGTAATTGGAAGGGGGCAAAAAACTTTGCTCCCTTTTTTTATATTTTTCCTTTAAAATTTGCAAATGAAGAAAAAATGCTACAAATTTGAAATGTACTAGAACAGTATAGGAAACCTAAACCACTAAAAATCAGATTTTCTTCCTGTTTTATTTCTTGAAACCTATTTTAGAAAGGAGGACTATGGCCTAAAAACTTCATGTTTTTGTTTTATTAACCAAACTAATTTTATTTAAATCAAATTCATTAATTATGAGAATTAAAAATTACCAACCACTAAAAAAATCGTATTTTTTAGTAGTCATTATGACATTTTTGAGCTTATCTGTATTTGCTCAAAATCAAATAGTTACAGGTATTGTAACTGATGTAAATGGAATTGGAATTCCTGGAGTTAGTATCCAAATTGTTGGCACTAGCCTAGGAGCATCTTCTGATGCAGAAGGGAAATTTCAATTATCTGTTTCAAAAAATTCTGTTTTAAAAATTTCTTCAGTAGGCTATAAATCTAAGGAGTTAACAGTAGGAAATAATAGTTCACTAAGTGTTCAACTTGTTGAAGATTTTAACCAATTAAATGAGGTAGTTGTGACAGGATATTCTATTGATAATAGAAGAGAAACAGCAGGAGCAGTTTCAGTCGTAAATCCTAAAGATTTATCGGTTCGCCCCTCAGGAAATATTGAACAACAATTACAAGGACGTGTTGCGGGTGTAACGGTTGTTACAAATGGACAACCGGGTACTTCCTCTCAAGTTAGAATCAGGGGTTTTGGTTCTTTTGGACCGGCAGGATCCAATAATCCATTATATGTAGTAGATGGAAATCCAGTTACAAACGTAGATTTTTTAAATCCAGACGATATTGAAAATGTTACAGTATTAAAAGATGCTGGGGCGGCTTCTATTTATGGTTCAAGAGCAGCAAATGGTGTAATTGTTTATACAACAAAAAGAGGAAATAAAGGTGCTAAAAAATTATCTGTAACATATGATGGTTTGTATGGAATGACAAATCCTGGGCCTGGTCAGAAAATGTTAAATCCAACGGATTTTGCAAATTGGACTTGGCAAGCCTATAAAAATTCTAATATAACTCCGAATCATCCACAATTTGGTTCTGGGGCAACACCTGTTATTCCTGATTATATAAATGTTGGTGGAAGGGCAGGTGTTTCAGGACAAATTGATTTAACAGCAGAAAAAGCGAAATATAATATTGACCCAACATTAGGTTCAATTTACCAAGTTGTTGAGGCAAATAAAACTGGGACTGATTGGTATAAAGAAATTACTCGAAACGCACCAGTAACTAGACATACCTTAGGTTTTTCAGGAGGAGGTGATAATTCAAGGGTTTATGTTTCATTAGGTGCACAATTGCAGGATGGTATTTTGTTAGCAAATAGTTTTAAGCGATACGATATAAGGGTTAATACAGAATTTGATATTCTTAAAAATGTTAGAGTTGGAGAAAATATTCAAGTTACTTATAGACAAACTTTAGGACAAACTGGAGGGAGTGGAGGTCAAGGTATTGCTCAAGATGAAAATGATATTTTACAAGCATTTAGAATGCCCTCAATTATACCTGTTTATGATAAGTTTGGTGGATACGCTGGAACAGCTGCAAAGGGTTTTAATAATCCAAGAAACCCAGTCGCTAACAGGGAGGGACAACTTAATAATCGTTCCTTCAATGCTCAAATTTTTGGTAATGTATATGCAGAATGGGAGATTATCCCTGATTTGACATTTAGAAGTACTTTAAATGGTTTTTTTAATAATACTTATTATGTCAATTATTCTAGACTACAATATGAAAATTCAGAGAATAATTCTGCATTTGGTTTTTCAGAAGGGGCTAATTATAATTTTAATTGGACAAATACAAACTTGCTAACCTTTAAAAGGAAATTTTCTGAACTTTTGGATTTGAATTTGTTTGTGGGGTACGAAGCCTTAATTCCAGACCAAGATGGAGGGCTAGGACGTAAAATTGATGCATCTGGATTAAATCCATTTTCTTATGCATTAAATTATGTAACACTAAGAACAGTATCTGCAAGTGGAAAGGTGGTTAATTCTGATATAAATACCAATAGAGCATTAAATTCTATATTTGCAAGGGCAAATGTTACTTTTAAAAATAAATATATTTTTTCGGGGATTTTTAGAAGAGATGGATCTTCAGTATTTAAAAATCAAAAATATGGAATTTTTCCTGCGGTATCATTTGCTTGGAGGTTGTCAGATGAGAATTTTATGAGAGATATTACTTGGATAAGTGATCTTAAATTAAGAGGAGGTTATGGAACAATGGGTAATCAAAATCCAGTTCATGCATTTAATCAATACTACTTATTTTCAACTTCAAATGGAATTTCTAATTACGATATTAATGGTTCTAATTCATCAGTAGTAGAAGGAATATATCAAAATAGAATTGGTAATCCTGATGCTAAATGGGAAACTGCTGTTTCACAAAATATAGGTTTTGATGGTAACTTTTTTAATGGTCGATTGGATGTAGTATTGGATTTTTGGAAGAAGGAAAATAAGGATTTATTACTTCAATTACCTTTAGAGGCTACAAATGGATATTTATCAACAGCCCCAACAAAAAATGTTGGGAAAATGCTAAATCAAGGGATCGATATTTTATTAGCCTCCAAAGGAAATCTATCAAAAGATTTAGAATATAATCTAACTTTTACGGGTGGATTTTTGAAAAATGAAATTACTTATATAGCTGATGGGTTAACTTATATTTCTGGAATTAATCCATCTTATAGAGGATTAGCACCTATTAGAAACCAATTAGGTCAATCTATTTCTGCTTTTTATGGTTATAAGGTTATAGGATTATTCCAATCTTCCGATGAAGTCGCATCAGCGCCCAAACAAGCTGGAGCGGCAGCTGGACGTTTTAGATATGCAGATTTGGATGGCGATGGTGAAATTACGATTAAAGACAGAACATATTTAGGTTCACCAGTACCAAAATTTACCGCTGGATTTACATTTGGTTTAAATTATAAAAACTTTGATTTTATAGGTCAACTTAATGGATTTTTTGGAAATAAAATCTTTAATGCTTCCAAGTGGTTTACAGATTTCTTCCCTTCTTTCCAAGGAGCAGCAATTTCAGAAAGGGTGAAGCAATCTTGGACACCAGGAAATACCTCGGCGACTATTCCAATATTTGAGACTGCAGCTAATTTTTCAACTAATCAGGTTGCTAATTCATTTTATATTGAAAATGGAGATTATGTTAGACTTCAAACAATTGGCCTTGGATATACATTTGATCAAAATGTATTGTCTAAGCTTTCATTAAATAAGTTGAGGGTTTATGTAACAGGAAACAATTTATTAACCATTACCAAATATCAAGGCCTAGATCCAGGTGTAGGAGGAAATGCGGATACACAATTTGGAATTGATGTAGGAAACTATCCTATTACGAGTTCATGGACCGTAGGAGTTAACGTAGGTTTTTAATTTAAAATTTCAAAAAAAATGAAAAATTATATAAAAAAATATGGATTCAAATTTATGTCCATAGTTTTAGGAATTGGACTAATGATTGGTTGTAAGGAGGATTTTTTACAAGTAGATCCAGCTGGTTCATTGTTGTCTACCCAATTAAATACTAAAAAAGGTGTAGAAGGTCTTTTAATCGGTACATATGCCGCAATTGCAGGTTCTGGTGGCAAAAGAATGGTGCATCCATGGAATTGGGTTTGGGGTTCTATAAGGGGAGGAGATGCTAATAAAGGGACAGACCCTGGAGATTTTTCTGATATAAATCCTATTCAAACCTTTAATTATCAATCTACGCAAGGAGTTATTAATGATAATTATCAAGGCTTATATGAAATCATCGCAAGAGCGAATAATACGTTGAAAATTTTATCTACATCAACAGATCCGTTAATTACAGATGATGACAGAAATAGGATAATTGGAGAGGCTAAATTTTTAAGAGCTCATGCCTATTTTTCTTTGAAGAGAAATTTCAATAATACTCCTTTTGTAGATGAAAATACACCATTTGGAGTTTATGGAAATGATACTGAATTATGGCCAAAAATTGAGGAAGATATGAAGGATGCTGTTACAAAATTACCTGAATTACAGGCACAAATTGGGAGGGCAAATAAATGGGCAGCAAGGGCTTATTTAGGGAAAATATATTTATATCAAAAAAAATATACAGAGGCTAAGGCTGAATTTGATGCTGTAATTGCCAATGGTGTAACACCGAAAGGAGTAAGATATGCCCTAGTTCCAAAATTTGGGGATTTATTTAAAGCATCTAATGATAATAATCCAGAGTCAATTTTTGCAGTACAAGCTGCTGCTAATACTGGTTCAGTGAATAATGCCAATGCTGATGGAGATTTGAATTATCCTTATAATACCGGTCCTAATGGTCCTGGTAACTGTTGTGGATTCTTCCAACCATCTTTTGAATTAGGAAATTCCTACAGAACCTTCAACGGACTTCCATTATTAGATAAATCTTATAATAATGTTACTAATTCAGTAAAAACAGATATGGGAGTAACATCTGATCAAGCTTTTACAGAAGATGCTGGTCCATTGGATCCTCGTATAGACTGGACAATTGGTCGAAGAGGTATCCCATATTTAGATTGGCAAGATCACCCTGGTGCTGCATGGATAAGAAACCAACCAAATGGTGGTCCTTATTCACCAAAGAAATATTCGTATTATAAATCAGATAAAGGATCTCTTCAGGATAATTCATCTTGGACACCTGGATATACTGCCTTAAACTATACTATTATTCGTTATGCAGATGTTTTATTAATGGCAGCAGAATGTGAAGTTGAAGTTGGTACATTAGAAAAAGCAAGGGAATATGTAAATATGATTCGAACTAGAGCTGCGAATTCAGAAGGATTTGTGAAAAATTCAAATGGAACAAATGCTGCGAATTATGTAATTAATACCTATTCAGTTGATTTTCCAACCTATGCTGGATTAATTCAAGCTTCTTTAGGAATTACTATTACTCCAAAAGACTTGGCAAGGTTGGTGGTTCAGTTTGAACGTAAATTAGAACTTGCAATGGAAGGTCATCGTTTCTATGATTTGGTTCGCTGGGGAACAGATGTGGTTGAAATAAATGCTTATTTAGGCTATGAACATGGAGCTGGTAGATTACCAAATACTCTTCCTGGTTCAGGAGCATATTTGCCTAAACATAGATTATTGCCAATTCCACAGGCTGAAATAGATTTAGTTAATGGAAGTGGTACAGCTACTATTACCCAAAATCCTTAAATTATATTATTATCATAAAAAAAGCCCGAGAAATCGGGCTTTTTTATTTATAAATTAAGATTCTTCACTCTTCACTAATTCCTATTCCCGAGTGCCCACGAATAAATTCATGGGCTAAAATCTTCACTCTTCACTTTTCACTCTTCCCTCTACACTAAAGGTCTACTGCCTCGCCGTAAGCGGCTTCGGTTGCTCCTTTGAAGGCTTCTGAAATTGTTGGATGTGGATGTACCGCTTTCATTACTTCGTGAGCTGTACTTTCAAGTTTTCTAACCATCACGGCCTCAGCAATCATTTCAGTAACATTATAGCCTATCATATGGCATCCTAATAATTCACCATATTTAGCATCGTAAATTACCTTTACAAATCCATCTCTCGCTCCTGCAGCAGTTGCCTTGCCTGATGCCACAAATGGGAATTTTCCTACTTTAATTTCTAATCCTGCCTCCAATGCTTTCTTTTCAGTCATACCAACGGAAGAAATTTCTGGCGTACAATAAGTACATCCCGGAATATTCGAATAATCTAAGGCCTGCGTATGATGTCCAGCAATTTTCTCAACACAAATAATACCCTCTGCAGACGCTACGTGTGCTAAAGCTGGCCCTGGCGTTACGTCACCTATCGCAAAATATCCTGGCATATTCGTTTCATACCATTCATTCACAATAATCTTGCCTTTATCCACAATTATTCCTACCTCCTCTAATCCAATATTTTCAATATTTGCTACAACTCCAGCCGCAGATAAAACCACATCACATTCAATAGTCTGATTTCCATTCGGCGTTTTTACCTCAACTTTACATCCTTTTCCCTTGGTATCTACTTTTTCAACTGAAGAATTTGTTAGGATCTCAATCCCCATTTTCTTGTATTGCTTCGCTAATTCTTTCGATACATCTTCATCTTCCACTGGAACCACATTCGGTAAATATTCTACAATAGTAACTTTGGTTCCCATCGCTGAATAAACATAAGCAAATTCAACTCCAATCGCTCCAGAACCTATTACAACCATGGATTTTGGTTGTTTGTCTAAGGACATTGCCTTTCTATATTCAATTACCTTTTCTCCATCTATAGGAATATTCGGTAAATGTCTAGCCCTTGCACCTGTGGCAATCATGATATTTTTTCCTTCTACTATTTCGGTCTTTCCATCTGCACTTGTCACCTCAATTTTCTTTCCTGGCTTCACTTTTCCTGTACCCATGATGACATCAATCTTATTTTTTTTCATTAAGAATTGAACACCTTTCGACATAGAATCTG
>JBJOIA010000258.1:0-4551 GCA_046047395.1 Bacteroidota bacterium
AATTGCATAATTACCTTGAGAAGTAACTAAGACTGTCTTAGTTTCATACCCTACTGATGAAATAATAAGGTTTGAACCTACCGCAGCCTCCAAGCTGAAATTTCCATCCACATCTGAGGCAACCCCTGTATTTGTACCTTTTACCAAGATACTTACACCCGGAATTCCTTGACCGTCAGATCCTTTAACGGTACCCGTTATTGAATTTG
Source organism: Bacteroidota bacterium (assembly GCA_046047395.1). GTDB lineage: Bacteria > Bacteroidota > Bacteroidia > Cytophagales > Spirosomataceae > CAZVFE01. Next base: position 210 of record JBJOIA010000258.1, read on the forward strand.
ACTGTGCAAAACCTACAAATGAAATGAAAATGAAGCAAAGTACAGATACGTACTTTACCAATTAAGTAAAGTTTGTTTTCATTTACTAGTTAAGTTTAAAACGGTTAAACAATTATTGAAATTAAAAAATATTAAACGTTTAATCAAAAAAATTTACTAAAATTTTAAAAAAAAATTATATTTGACTAATCTTTTTTTGATTAGATTTACATTTATTCAAACCAATTCAAACTATGAATTCAATTTTTCTAGGAGAACTAATGGGTACAGCTACGCTTCTTTATTTAGGTAATGGTGTGGTTGCCAATATGTTATTAAAAAACACGAAAGGACAAGGTACAGGTTTATTGGCAATTGCCGCTGCATGGGGCTTTGCTGTTACTTTAGGTGTTTATGTTTCCACTTATTTTGGATCTCCTGGTGCACATTTAAATCCAGTCGTAACCGTTTGGCAAAGTATCGCGACAGAAGATTGGTCAGACGCCCCAACCTTTATTTTAGCACAAATGCTAGGAGCGATGCTCGGACAATTATTAGTCTGGATTCATTATAAGGATCATTATAATGCTACGGAAGACCCAGGAATGATTCGGGCAAGTTTTTGTACCGATCCTGCCATGCGCAATTATCCTTCGAATATTTTCTCTGAAGCCTTCGCCTCTGTGGTATTAGTTGTAGTATTAGGGGCTTTTGGGGCAACGGAAGATGGGCTAGGGCCTTTTAGAGTGGGGATCCTAGTTTGGGGAATAGGTCTTTCATTAGGTGGAACAACAGGTTATGCCATCAATCCTGCTAGAGATTTAGGCCCAAGGATTATGCATGCTATTCTTCCAATAAAAAATAAAGGAAATTCAGATTGGTCTTATGCTTGGGTCCCAGTTATTGGTCCAATTTTAGGCGCAATTATCGGTTCATATATTTTAAAATTAGTTTAAACTATTCATATTATGTTTGTAGGATCAATCGATCAAGGTACCACCAGTAGTAGGTTCATCATATTCAATAAAAAAGGAGATATCGTTTCAGTAGGACAAAAGGAACATGAACAGATTTACCCGAAAGCAGGCTGGGTAGAACATAATGCGGAAGAAATCTGGACCAATTTACAAGAAGTCATAGAAATAGCCCTAAAAAATGCCAATTTAACCACCAAAGATTTAATCTCGGTTGGAATTACCAACCAAAGAGAAACAACCCTAGCTTGGAATAAAAATACGGGCAAACCTTATTATAACGCCTTGGTTTGGCAAGACACCCGCGTAGGAGATTATGTGAAAGAATTTGAAAAAGAGGGAGGGCCAGATCGATTTAGAGAAAAAACTGGACTACCCCTAGCAACTTATTTCTCAGGACTGAAACTTAGATGGTTATTGAAAAATGTTGCAGGTCTTAGAGAAGATGCAGAAAAAGGTGAGGCACTATTCGGCACTATGGACTCCTATGTAGCCTGGCATTTAACCGGCGGTTTACATATTACGGACGTCACGAATGCTTCCCGAACTCAATTAATGGATTTAAAAACTTGTCAGTGGGATCAAGAAATCTTAGACATTTTTGAAATTCCCCAAAAAATGCTTCCTGAAATAAAAGCCTCTAGTGAAATTTATGGGGATTGTCAGGGAATTTTAGCCGGCGTGCCTTTAGCAGGAATATTAGGAGACCAACAAGCGGCTTTAGTAGGACAAACCTGTTTTGATGCAGGTCAGGCAAAGAATACCTATGGCACAGGATGTTTTATGTTGATGAATACGGGAGAGCAAATTACTCCTTCCAAATTCGGATTATTAACAACCGTTGCCTATCAATTTGGAAACGAACCGGTAAAATATGCTCTGGAAGGTTCCATTGCCATTACAGGTGCTTTGGTACAATGGCTAAGAGATAATTTAGGAATGATTCAATCCAGTGCTGAGATTGAAGAACTAGCGAAAGCTGTGGAAGATAATGGAGGATGTTATTTTGTCCCTGCGTTTTCTGGTTTATATGCACCTTATTGGAAAGCCAATGCGAGAGGAGTCATTGCAGGATTAACTCGTTATGTAAATAAACATCATATTGCTCGTGCAACCTTAGAAGCCTCGGCTTTTCAAACTTGGGAAGTAATTGAGGCGATGGAAAAGGATTCAAATATTTCGATTAAATCGCTTCGCGTGGATGGAGGAATGGTAGTCAATAATTTATTGATGCAATTTCAATCTGATATATTGGGGGAGGAAGTGATTTGTCCGAAAATTATTGAAACAACTGCCTTGGGGGCGGCCTATGTAGCAGGATTGGCAACGGGATATTGGAAAGATTTGGAGGAATTGAAGACCAATTGGGGAATTGATAAAACCTGGAATCCAGAATTAGAAGAATCGAAAAGAAGTCATTATAGAAGTCAATGGAAAAAGGCCGTATCGAAGACTTTTGATTGGTAGGAATAATTAGAAAATATACTCCCAATAAATCATTCCCACAATAATTATGGAGGCTAGGGCGGCAAAACCTACGGCGCCGGAGGAGATATCCTTAATAAAACCAATTTTTTTATGGTAATCTGGGTGAACAAAATCACATAGTTTTTCTATGGCAGTATTCAAACCTTCGGCCGTAAGGATTAATCCCATACAAAAGGTTTGAAGAATCCATTCCGTTTTGGATATTTCAAAATAAAATCCTAGAAAAACAAAGATTGAAAATACCCCTAATTGGGCTTTTATTGCATTTTCAGTTGAGATTAATAAAAATATTCCTTTGAAAACAAAGATCAAACTTTTTAATCGATCTCTAAAAAATTCCAACATTTTAAAAAATCTTAAACGCGATTAGGCACCTCAACATTTGCTTGGGTTCTGCCATAAGCAGGACAAGATGCATCCTTTGCGCATGAGGCTAAGATAAAGGACAAGATTAATATAGCTGCTAAAATTCTCATTAAAAAGGTTTTAAAGTATAAAAACGAAATTTTATACAATTTAGTATATTTTTTTAATTTTTCGCAACAGCCATATTTGCTTTGGTTTTGATTTCATCAAAAACAATTCCTGAATCTTTATCTAAAGAAACTGATTTATCATAACCTAAAATCCTAAGCATGGAATCTGAACTTTGTTCATTGGAGAATAAACGCGTAGTGATGGTACCATCCTCAAGTCTATCTACAATAACTTGTTTAGGAGCAGGAATTAAACAATGTTGAATTCCACCATAACCTCCTAAAGATTCCTGATAAGCACCTGTATGGAAAAATCCAACGAATTGTCTTTCCTTACCCTCTTCAAAAATTGGCAAATATAAATCCGAGCTATGGGCCTCTGTATTATAGAAATCCATGGAATCACAGGTTAAACCACCAAGGTTGACCTTCTGGTAAGGCGCATTCCAATTATTGATTGGAAGCATAATATATTTTTGGTTCATTCCCCAAGAATCTGGCAATTGGGTAATAAAAGATCCATCAATCATATACCAAAGCTCCTTATCATTCTGAAGTTTTTGGTCGATAATTTCATAAATAACCGCACCGCTCTCCCCTACTGAATAGGAACCAAATTCGGTAAAGATATTGGGAACTGGAACATTATTTTTATTACAAATCCAAGAGATTGATTCTACAATTTCATCTACCATGGCTTGGTAGTCGTAATTGAATTGAAGAGAAGTTTGAATGGGCAAGCCTCCGCCTAAATCGATTGAATCCAATTCCGGACAAATTTTCTTTAATTCACAATATTTATAGATAAAGCGAGATAATTCAGACCAGTAATAAGCAGAATCTTTAATTCCTGTATTAATGAAGAAGTGTAACATCTTCAATTTAAATTTCGGATTTTCCTTAATCTTTGTTTCGTATAATTTAACAACATCCGAATATCGAATCCCTAAACGAGAAGTATAGAAAGCAAAATCTGGTTCTTCATCAGTTGCAATTCTAATTGCTAAATATACTTCTTCGGCAGTACAATTCTTTTCATAATAATCAATCTCCTTTAAATTATCCAGAACGGGAATACAATTAAAGCCCTGATTAATAATTTGAGAGATATATTGAGTATACAATGGTTGTTTATACCCATTGCATAAAATATAGGTTGATTTTGAAACTAAACCTTTATTGTATAGGTCTAAAATAATTGGTATATCGAAAGCAGAGCTAGTTTCAAGATGGACTTGATGATCTAGGATTTCTTCGATGACATAAGAAAAATGGGAGGATTTGGTACAATAACAATAGGTATAGGTTCCTTTGTAATTATATTTTTTAATCGCATTTCGAAAAAGTAATTTGGCATTTTCAATATGCTCGCCTATTTTTGGTAAATAGGTTAGTTTTAAAGGTGTGCCATATTGTTTAATGATT
>JBJOIA010000259.1:0-7588 GCA_046047395.1 Bacteroidota bacterium
ATTTGTAATATGGGTGCTGAAATTGGAGCAACAACTTCAACCTTCGGTTATGATGAATCTATGGCAAAATATTTAGCTTCAACTGGTAGAGCAGATGTAGCTGAATTAGCCAATGGAATCAAGGAGCATTTAACAGCTGACCCAGAGGTTTATGCAAATCCAGAAAAATATTTTGATCAAGTAATTGAAATTGATTTAGATACTTTAGAACCACATTTAAATGGTCCATTTACTCCAGATTTAGCTACTCCTATTTCAAAAATGAAGGAAATGGCTGAAAAGAATGGATGGCCAACAAAAGTTGAGGTTGGACTAATTGGTTCTTGTACTAACTCTTCTTACGAAGATATTTCAAGAGCAGCGTCTCTGGCAAAACAAGTTGCTGAAAAAGGTTTAAAAACCAAAGCTCAATTTACCATTACTCCGGGCTCGGAGCAAGTTCGATATACTATTGAAAGAGATGGTTTTATTGATACATTCCACAATATTGGCGCAACTGTTTTCTCAAATGCTTGTGGACCATGTATTGGCCAGTGGGCTAGACCAGGTGCGGAAAAAGGAGAAAAGAATACCATTGTACATTCATTTAATAGAAACTTTGCGAAAAGAGCTGATGGTAACCCGAATACTTACGCCTTTGTAGCTTCTCCTGAATTAGTAACGGCATTGGCGATTGCAGGTGATTTATCCTTCAATCCTTTAACGGACACTTTAGTAAATGAAAAAGGAGAGAATGTAAAATTGGAAGCTCCATCAGGAGATGAGTTACCGGCAAAAGGATTTGCTGTTGAAGATGCAGGTTATCAATCTCCAGCAGAAGATGGATCTAAAGTTGAAGTAATTGTTTCACCAAGTTCGGATAGATTACAATTACTAGAACCATTTAAGGCATGGGAAGGAACAGATATTTCAGGATTAAAATTATTAATCAAAGCAAAAGGTAAATGTACTACCGATCATATTTCCATGGCAGGTCCTTGGTTGAAATATCGTGGACACCTAGATAATATTTCCAATAATATGTTAATTGGAGCTGTTAATTTTTATAATGAAAAAACGGATAACGTTAAAAACCAACTAACAGGAGAATATGGACCAGTACCGGCTACTCAAAGAGCTTATAAGGCAGCAGGAATAGGGACAATCGTAGTTGGGGATACAAACTATGGTGAAGGTTCTTCTAGAGAGCATGCAGCTATGGAACCAAGACATTTAGGTGTAAGAGCTGTTTTGGTTAAATCCTTTGCGAGAATTCATGAAACTAATCTTAAGAAGCAAGGGATGTTAGCATTAACCTTCGCAAACGAGTCAGATTATGATAAAATTCAGGAAGATGATGAAATTGCAATCTTGGGATTAACTTCATTCTCTCCAAATAAAGCCTTAACAATTGAATTAAGCCATAAAGATGGTTCAAAGGAAAGTTTTGACGTAAATCATTCCTATAATGAACAACAAATTGAATGGTTTAAGGCAGGAGGAGCTTTGAATATTATTCGTGCTTCTGTAAAATAATAAAAAATTGATTTTGTTATAAGGTGCAATTTTTCTAATTTTGCACCTTATTCATTTATAGCATTATTCTAAAATGGCTTCATTAAATCCTGTAAAAATATTTTCCGGTGAAAATTCCAGATATTTAGCTGAAAAAATTGCAAAATATTATGGAAAAGAGCTAGGGAAGTCAACAACTTTGCATTTTTCAGATGGTGAATTATCACCAAGTTTTGATGAATCTGTTCGTGGATGCGATATATTTATTATCCAATCTACTTTCCCTCCAACCGATAATTTAATGGAATTATTATTATTGGTGGATGCTGCAAGAAGAGCTTCTGCTCATAAAGTTGCAGTTGTGATACCTTATTTTGGATATTCTCGTCAGGACAGAAAAGATCGTCCAAGAGTAGGTATCGGAGCAAAACTAGTAGCGAATTTGTTAACAGCAGCAGGAGCCGATAGATTAATGACGATTGATTTACATGCTGGACAAATACAAGGTTTCCTTGATTTCCCTGTGGATCATTTGGAGGGAACTGCGATTTTCGTTCCACATTTAAAATCTTTGAATTTAGATAATATTGTATTTGCATCTCCAGACGTAGGCGGGGTTGTAAGAACAAGAAATATGGCTAAATTTTTCAATGCAGAAATGGTTATTTGTGATAAGCATAGAAAAAGAGCCAATGAAATTGCTTCCATGCAATTAATAGGAAATGTAGAAGGAGCGAATGTGATTCTTGTTGATGATTTAATAGACACAGGAGGAACTTTATGTAAGGCTGCTCAATTATTAATGGACAATGGTGCATTATCTGTAAGAGCAATCGTAACGCATCCTGTATTATCTGGAAAAGCATATGAAAATATAAATAATTCAATGCTGACAGAATTAATAGTTACGGATACGATTCCTTTGAAAGAAAAGAGTCCGAAAATAAAAGTATTATCGGTATCTGAATTATTTGCAAATGCGATTGGAAGAATTAGAGATCATGAATCTATAAGTTCTTTATTTATTAGAAATTAATTAATTATTTATAAACTGTTTTCAGGGGATAACGAAAGTGAAAGACTGAAGACCTAAACTCAATTCAAATGAAAAAACTTGAGATTGTAGGGTATAAAAGAGCGAATCTCGGTACCAAAGGATCGAAAGACCTAAGAAGCGAAAGCTTAGCACCATGTGTTTTATATGGTGGAAAAGAACAAGTACATTTTGCAGTTCCAATGATTTTATTCAGGGATCTGATTTATTCTTCAGACGTACATGAAGTAGAATTAAACATTGAAGGAACAATTTATCGTGCTATTTTAAAGGATGCACAATTTCACCCTGTCAATGAAATGATTTTACACGTAGATTTCTTAGAAGTTGTAAAAGGAAAGCCAATTAAAATTGACGTACCAATTAGAACAAAAGGAACATCTCCAGGTGTATTAAAAGGGGGTAAAGTAGTTCAGAAATTAAGAAAATTAACTATCAAAGGAGATATCGATGATATTCCTGATGAAGTAATTGCTGATATTTCAAAAGTAGGTTTAGGCCAAACTTTAAAAGTTGGAAAATTAAAAGTTCCAAATTGTGAAATCATCAATTCTGAAAGAAATCCAGTTTTATCTATTGAAGTTCCAAGAGCATTAAGAGGTAAAGCTACAGAAGATGAAATTTCTGATGAAGAAAATCTTGAAGAAGAAGGTTCCACTGGGGAGGCTTCAGAAGCACCAGCAGCAGAATAAATTCCTTCTACTTGATAGAAATTTAAAAGGCCTTGAGAAATCAAGGCTTTTTTTTTTGAAAATATTTAAATAAATTCGACTTATGATAAAACACCTAACCAGAAAATCGAATTTACAAAGTAAAATCCTTTTCTATTCATTCCCTTATATTTTTTTAATCATTTTAATTAGTTGTAATAAAATGAATTATTCATTGAAATTAGAAATAAAGGATACCCCATTATCCGTCGTACAACAAATACCCGGCAATCAGAAAGGAAGAGAAAAAAATGTATTATATCTTTCACCACGTGTTATTCAGAAAAAGGAATTTAATTCAAAAGAATTAAATATTTTACTTGATAGCATGTATTCAGTCATGATAGATAAGGCAGGGGTTGGGATAGCAGCAAATCAAATAGGCAAAAGATTACAGATATTTATGATTGAGGCAAAATCTGATAATCCACGTTATAAGGTTTTGGGAGAAGTAAAAAAACAAATATTTATTAATCCTAAAATTACCAAGGTCTCAGAAAATAAAAAGAATTTTTGGCATGGTTGTTTGAGTGCAAATGGAGAAAAAAGAGGAAATGTTGCAAGTTATGAATGGTTGGAATACGAAAGTTTAAATGAAAAGGGAGAAAAAATTATCGGTAAACTAGATGGTTTTGGGGCGGTAATATTTCAACATGAATTTAGACATTTAATGAATGGTACCTATATGGATTTTGCGAAGGAATTTATGGCAAAGCCAGAATTGGATGAAGGAATAAATTCAGGTAAAATATCGTTTTTTGGTGATGCACCAGAAAATCTTCCTCTATTGATTCAAGGCTATCATATTGGAGAAAGTCTTGAAGAATTCCATAAAAGAAAGGAAAAAGAATAAAGTTTAGCAAATAAAAAACCCAAGAAGATATCTTGGGTTTTTTTATTTAATATAAATAGATTTTACTATTCATTTATTTCTTCCACAACTTCTACATTATCTGCAGCATCTTCAATTACAATTACCTCCTCAACAGGAGTAGGTTCAACAACAGTGACCTCATCCACATTGATTCCATTGATATATGGAGCAATTACTAAAGAGACAATAGACATTAATTTGATTAGGATATTCATAGAAGGACCTGAGGTATCTTTGAATGGATCACCAACCGTATCACCTGTTACAGCTGCCTTGTGAGGCTCAGAACCTTTTTTATACGGTTTTCCTTCAATTTCTACACCTTTTTCAAATGATTTCTTAGCATTATCCCAAGCACCACCAGCATTAGACTGGAAGATACCCATTAATACTCCCGAAACAGTTACACCTGCTAATAAGCCACCTAATACCTCTGGACCCATAGTAAATCCAACAATTACTGGAACTACTAATGCAATAGCACCTGGTAAAATCATTTGTTTAATTGATGCTTTCGTCGAAATTTCCACGCATTTTTCATATTCAGGCTTCGCCTTATATTCCATGATTCCTGGAATCTCTCTAAACTGACGTCTAACCTCATTTACCATTTCCATGGCAGCTTTACCTACAGCAGAAATACAAAGTGCAGAGAAAATAAAAGGAATCATTCCTCCAATAAATAATCCAGCTAAAACATCTGCCTTATAAATATCAATTTTTGAAATACCAGAAGTACCTACGAAAGCTGCAAATAAAGCTAATGAAGTAAGGGCAGCAGAAGCAATTGCAAATCCTTTTCCTGTAGCTGCAGTTGTATTACCCACGGCATCTAAATTATCAGTTCTTTCTCTTACCTCACCTGGTAATTGGGACATTTCAGCAATACCACCTGCATTATCGGCAATTGGACCGAAGGCATCAATCGCTAATTGCATAGCAGTTGTTGCCATCATACCCGCAGCAGCAATAGATACACCATATATTCCAGCAAATTCATAAGAAGCATAAATACCAATTGCTAATACAATGATAGGAATTACAGTAGATTCCATACCAACCGCTAAACCACCAATAATATTAGTAGCATGACCCGTTCCAGATTTTTGAACAATACTGTCAACTGGTCTTTTTCCCATAGCAGTATAATATTCCGTTACAATGGACATCAAAGTTCCCACCACTAAACCTACGATAATTGAATAGAAAACATCCATTGATGTAAATTCAACACCTCTAAGATTTAAGGTTTCTGGTAATAAATTCGTTACTAAAAAATATGATGCAATAAAAGTAATGATAATTGAAGCATAATTACCAATATTTAAAGCATTTTGAACAGATGAAGTTTCATCCTTAATTCTCACCATGAAAGTAGATACTAAAGAGGCTAATAAACCCACACCAGCAATTAACATTGGTAATAAAACAGGAGAGAAGCCACCATAGTTATCGGAAACCTCAATTTCTTGTCCTAAAACCATTGTTGCTAAAATTGTAGCTACATAAGAACCAAATAAATCAGCACCCATACCTGCTACGTCACCCACGTTATCACCCACATTATCTGCAATTGTTGCAGGGTTTCTAACATCATCCTCTGGAATCCCTGCTTCAACCTTTCCTACAAGGTCAGCACCTACATCGGCAGCTTTTGTATAAATACCACCTCCAACACGAGCAAAAAGAGCAATTGATTCTGCTCCTAATGAAAAACCTGCTAATACTTCAATAGCTGTTTTCATTTCCGTTGAAGTCAAAGCTTGACCTTCAGCAAAAATTTGATAAAAAGTAATAAAAAGCCCGCCTAATCCTAAAACGGCTAAACCTGCAACACCTAGACCCATTACTGATCCACCTGTGAAGGAAACATTTAAAGCTTTTGCTAGGGAAGTACGAGCAGCCTCTGCTGTTCTTACATTTGCCTTAGTTGCAACTTTCATACCTACATAACCAGCAAAAGCAGAAAATACTGCACCAATTAAAAAGGCAATTGCAATTAAAGGAGAGGAATGTAGTCCCTCAACCTCTTGGCCACCTAACCAAAACAATAAAATAGCTGTTGGAATGGCGAAAAATGCTAAAATTTTCCATTCTGCTTTTAAGAATGCAATCGCACCATTGGCGATATATCCTGATAACTCTTGCATCGTTTCGTTTCCTGCATCTTGTTTAGCTACCCAAGAATAACGAAAAGCAGTGTACAATAATCCTACTATACCAAAAGCAGGAACTAAATAAACAATCGAATTCATAAATATTTTTTAGTGTAAATAATGAATTTTAAAAAGTCCACAAAATTAATGGATTTTAACTTGAAAAACAATTAAAAACTAAAAGTCAATTGAACTTTAAATTTTTGATCTACTTGCTTAGAAAATGGATAGGAAAATTGAATACCAGAAAGTGGTCCAAAATTTCTATTTATTCCATACGTTATTTCAGAATAATAATCATTAAATCTTCCAAATTGCTTAAAAAAAGTATATTTAAATACTTCATTAAAATTAAGTATATTTAATTCATTAAATTGAGTAATCAAAAATTTCCGAGGTCTCCATTCTAATTTCCCAAGAAAAAGATTTTCTTTGGTATCAAAATAAAAAGGCCTTAAATGAAAAAATTGAAAATCTCCAGAATAATTATTTTCTGAATTAAAAAAGGCAAAATATCGATTATTTACATTGAAATGTTGATAATCCAACCAATATTTCGGACTTTTTAAAAAATGATTATACTGAATATCAAAATGAAAATTCCCCAAACTTGTTGCCTCAAAATAAGACTGAAACCCTAATTTGATTTTTTGAAATCCGCCAGTTTGTCCTGCCTGATAATAGTTGAAATAAAGAGAAGGTGAATTTCTATAATTCAAGGATTTTTTACCATTAATAATATTTTCCTTGTATTTAAAATAATAATTCAAATTAAGATAAAACAAGTTTTGATAATGACTTTCAAAATGGGAATAATTCGATTCAATTTCCCGATTTACCTTATTATTCGGACTTAAGGGAACTTTTAAAATGGGAAAAAAATTAATTGAATTTTCTAAATCTATTCTATTTCTATATTCAAAACTTGAAAAAAGAATGAAGTTATTTGAAAGAGATTTTTTTAAAAAAAAGTTTAAAAACCTCTTTCGATAAAAATAATTATCTGAAATAGTATAAATTTTTATTCTTGAACTTACATTAAAATCTACACTTATATTTTCATAAAAGGGTAAAATATTGTCGCCAATTCCTATTTGAAAAAAATCTTTTTTTTCTATATGATTTATTCCGAAAAATTGGGTAAATCCTGTGAAATTTTGTCCAGAAGAATACCTCAAACCTGTATCAAAATAATAATTCAATGATTTATTAGCCTTTGAATTAATTTCATACCTAAATCCTGATTTTAAATAAAAATGATCTACAGCAGTAATCTCATTAGTCAATTTTCGAATTACTA
>JBJOIA010000260.1:0-2995 GCA_046047395.1 Bacteroidota bacterium
CTATAATTATTTTCTTTATTTTTTTATTTTAAAATGGGACACAACGACGTTATTCCAAATGCTTCATTCAATAAAGACTGGCAAGAAAAAGTTAAAACTTGGTTCGATCAACCAGGAAGAAAAAGAAGAAGAAGATTAAACAGAGAAAGAAAAGCTAAATTAACCGCCCCTAAGTAAAATAAAATTTTCTTATAATAGCCCAACCAACAAATTGAGACCTGCTGTCAGAGGACAAACTAACAGATATAACTCAAGAGTTAAATTAGGAAGAGGATTTACTCCCGCTGAATTAAAATTAGCAGGAATTACCTCACTTCCCCTTGCAAGATCAATTGGAATTTGCGTTGATCTTAGAAGAAGAAACACCTGTAATGAAACACTTAACATGAATGCTAATAGAGTTAAAACTTATTTAAGCAAAATTGTTGTTCATAGAGCACCTGTTAAAGGATCAAAGAACGTTCCTTCAAAATTATTCAAAGAAGTTAATTTCAAGGAAAGCACTGACCCCGCTGTTAAGGTTCAAAATACTACAAGAGATGTTATTCGTATTTTATTATTAATATTTTTTAGCTCTACCTAAACCCGATGCTGGATTCGAATGGACTAAGATTACAAAAGAAATGAAAGAAATGAATGCTTATAAAACTCTCAGAACTGAATGGAAGAAATCTAAAAAATTCTACGAAAGATTAGAAGCTATTAAAAAGAAGGCTTCTGCTCCTAAAAAATAAATAGAATTAAAAGAATAATAATTATTTGATGTTTAATTTAATTCTTCAGCAAATAAAAATCAAATTAATTTTTATAATTTTATTTAAATTTTTTAAGTTTAATCTTATTTTAAGAGTTAAAAATTATTTAAAAAAAGAAGACAAATTGATAAAAATTTTTAATAATAAAATTAAAATTAATCTTATAAAAATAAATGTACTCCTTACAAGATGAAGAAAAAGAATCAAAATTTGGAAAGATTTATAAAGTATCTGGACCTTTAGTTATTGCAGAAAATATGGCAGGTGCTAAAATGTATGAGTTAGTAAAAGTTGGATGGGATAAATTAGTTGGAGAAGTTATCAAGCTTGAGAAAGATCATGCATCTATTCAATGTTATGAGGATACTTCAGGTTTGACTATTGGAGATCCTGTTTTAAAAACCGGAAGTCCTCTTTCAGTTCAATTAGGTCCAGGACTTTTTGAACAAATTTTCGATGGTATTCAAAGACCTTTGAAGACTATTGCTGATATTTCTAAAAATATTTATGTTCCAAGAGGAGTTGATGTTCCTTGCTTAGATGGAGATAAACTTTGGCATTTTACTCCTGTTAAATTCAAGAAAGGACACTTGCTTAATGGAGGTGATGTTATTGGTTATGTTAGAGAAAATGATTTATTTACAGATCATAAGATTCTTCTACCACCTAAGGCTAAAGGAAGAGTTGTCGAACAGCAACCTGAAGGACAATATAATGTTAATCAAGAGATTATTGAATTAGAATTAGATGGAAAAAGTAAAAAATATTCAATGTCTCATTATTGGCCAGTAAGACAACCAAGACCAGTAGCCGACAAAAACCCAGGAACAGCCCCTTTGCTTACAGGACAAAGAGTCTTAGATGCTCTTTTCCCTTCAGTTTTAGGAGGAACATGTGCCATTCCAGGAGCCTTTGGTTGCGGTAAGACTTGTATTTCACAAGCTTTATCTAAATATTCAAACAGTCAAGCTATTGTTTATGTTGGTTGCGGAGAAAGAGGGAATGAAATGGCTGAAGTACTTCATGAATTTCCTGAATTATACACTGTTGTAAATGGGCAAAGTCACAATATCATGCTTAGAACAATCCTGGTTGCAAACACATCAAACATGCCAGTCGCTGCTAGAGAAGCTTCAATTTATACAGGAATTACTTTAGCTGAATATATCAGAGATATGGGTTTTAATGTAAGTATGATGGGAGATTCAACTTCTCGTTGGGCCGAAGCTCTCAGAGAAATTTCTGGAAGACTTGGAGAAATGCCTGCTGATAATGGTTATCCTGCTTATCTTGCAAGTAAACTTGCACAATTTTATGAAAGAGCTGGAGCTGTTAGATGTCTTGGAAGTCCAGATAGATCAGGATCCGTTTCAATTGTTGGTGCTGTCTCACCACCAGGAGGAGATTTTTCTGATCCAGTCACTGTTGCTACTTTGAATATTGTTCAAGTATTTTGGGGATTAGATAAAAAACTTGCTCAAAGAAAACATTTTCCTTCTTTAAATTGGCTTACTTCATATAGTAAGTACGAAACAATTTTAGAACCTTTCTTCACGAACTTTGATTCAGACTTTGTTGTTAGTAAAAATCTTATCAAAAGAATTTTACAAGAAGAAGAAGATTTACTTGAAGTCGTTCAATTAATTGGTAATGATTCACTTTCAGAAGATCAAAAATTAACTTTAGATGTAGCAAAAATAATCAAAGATGAATTCCTTTGTCAAAATGCATTTTCATCATATGATTACATGTGTCCTCTAAAAAAAACTGCAGGAATGATGAAATGCATCATGACATACTATAACGGATGCTTTAAAGTTCTTAAGGATACAACAGTTGAACAAAAAAGATCTTATGCAGTTGTAAGAGAAAGAATGAAAGAAGTTATAAGTGGAAATGACAAAGGAGATGTTGGAAAAGATGGAAAAGCTAGTGCTGAGCAACAAAAAGAAAGTCAATCTACTTTAACTGGAATGAAATTCTTTAATAACTTCACTGATGATGAAATTGATAGACACTTCAATAACTTCAGAAATAAAATTAATGAAAAATTCAAAAATGAATTTTCTTAAATTTGGAATTAAATAAATAAAACCTCAAGAATTTTATTTATCTTTCTAAATAATAATTAACCTAAAATTTTCTTTAAATTTTTTTATTATTTATTTATTTAAAATACACTTGTTATTTATTAATTTTTTTTTAATTTTATCCAATGGGGATTGGGCCCAATCCCCAAT
>JBJOIA010000261.1:0-8230 GCA_046047395.1 Bacteroidota bacterium
TAGACATTTCTACAACATCTGATTCAGTATATTTTGAATTTGGGCCTTTTCCTACAGAAAATAATTCTTGTAATTCTCTTGCGTAATTTTCGTCTGGTTGATACTTATTTGAATTTTGAAGGTTCAGATAATCCAACATTAATGGATCAAGAGTCAGTTCCCAAAGAATCGTTTTATATGGATTGAATGCATTATTAAAAAGCATTTTATAATGCTGAAATTGCATTTTTACGCTCCCATTCCCACAAGCCAATAAATTATGTAAAAAATAAACCAATCTCCAATGAATGGAAGTTGGCTGTTCGGCCATATTTTTATAAATCCAAGATTCGAAAGATTGATGTCGAGGCCAAGGAGATCCATTCGGTTCACCAATCGTGGTATAATCTTGATAAGGTTCTACATAAATATGTTTTTGATCTAAAACTTCCTGCTTTGAAATTTCGTAGAAATAATCATTTATGGGGTTGGGAGGGAATTCTTGTTGAGAAAAAATTAAATCTAAGGAATCTTGAAGATTTAAATTTTGAATGTCCACTAAATGCCGATGGGCATACCCCATCATGGTTCTTCTCAAAAGGTGAACCTTTTGTTCTTTCCCAAAATCTCCAGTATAAGGTTCTAAACCAGAACTTACCGCCAATCTTTTGTTCCTTGCTTCTTGAATAGGAGAGAAATCAATTTTCTCTGCATTAAATGCAGCAATAAGATCAATAGGTTTAGGATCGTTTATAATATTATTTGTCACCTAAAGTCAATTTTATATAAAACTAGTAAATATCTTGAAATTTTTCAAAACTATATTTATTAATTTATGTTTTAATGGTATGAACAGAAATGATTTTTTAAGAAAAACTTGTCCGGTAATTACACTAGGAATTCTATCCACTGTATTGGTAAATGCATCTTGCGTGAAGGAAGAGGAAGTTTTAGAACCAAATGGACAAAATAATTCGGGTAATTCTACAGACGGAATTACGGTCAGCGGAAATACCGTAACGTATGATCTTTTAAATTCTAAATTTAATAAACTTGAAACGGTTGGAGGTTTTTATAATGATACAGCAAATGGAGTTTTATTATTGAGGATTTCTAGTTCCAGTTATGGGGCCTATGATAATTGTTGTCCACATAATGGAAGTAAGAATTCTTGGTCTTTTGCTAATAATAAATTCACTTGTTCTACTCATGGGAATTCGTATGGAATAGAAACTGGGGGCACATCCTCCTGTAATTCTGGATCGCTAGGAGGTAATTTAAAGAATTTTTCTGTTTCTAAATCGGGGGATAGCTTAAAGGTGACTTTGGCCTAATTATAAGAGGTTTTGTTCTGTGATAACAGTTTTTTATTTTCAAAACAAATACAAATTTTGATTCTTCGAAAACATGAATTTTTATTTTTTTTTGGGAAGAGATGAAGTGGTCATTCATTTCCCAAAAGAATTCATCAATTTCTTTTTCATGATTTTCTAAAAATATACTATCATTCAGATAAATTTTTCGAGGGAGTTCCTGAAGATTTTCCATTTCCTCCAAAGGAAAAATTCCAGATAGCGCCTCATTTTCAACCTCACATTCCTGTATTTTCTGGTTATTCCCTATAGAATACAACAGGTCTCCCTCAATGTCTTTTAAACCTTTGAAAGTATATAATACGATTATCAAAAAAATCTCCATCTCCTCAATTGCTTTCTGATTTGAAATTAAATTATTTGAATCAAAAAACAATTAAGAAAATGGAGATTATCAGTAAACTTATATTTTAGTAATATTAAATATCGCAAATTTTCACTCCTTGTTCAAGTGAAGCCATTTTGTCTTCACGGGCAGGAATAAATTCTTGTCCAATATATCCTTTATAACCTGTTTCATAGATAGCCTTGATGATAGCAGGATAATATAATTCTTGGGTTTCATCAATTTCATTTCTTCCTGGAACACCACCAGTATGGTAATGAGAGATGTATTGATGGTATTTTTTAATGGTAGCAATCACGTCACCCTCCATTATTTGCATATGGTAAATGTCATATAATAATTTAAAATTATCAGAACCTACCATTTCACAAAGAGCTGCACCCCATTCAGTACGATCACATTGGTAATCTTTATGATTCACCTTTGAATTTAATAATTCCATAGAGATTGTAACACCATATTTTTCAGCAACAGGCATAACTCTTTGAAGACCAATTTTGCAGTTAATTAAGCCATCTTCGTCACTCATTCCATCTCTATTTCCTGAGAAACAAATAAGATTTTTAATGCCCATTTTTGCTGCTCTGGGGATTAAATCTTCATAAAATGCTAAAAGTTGATCATGATTTTTCTTTCTATTAAAGAAGTTAGGGATATTCATTCCCTCAGGATAATGCCCCCAACCAATAGCTGCGGTCATATCATGTTTTTTCAAAATTTCCCATTCTTCGGGACCAGTTAATTCAATTGAACTCAAGCCAATTTTCTTGGCATTGACTACTAATTCTTCAAATGGAATGCTATTATAGCACCATCTGCAGGCAGAATGTTGTACTTTTCCTTTAAGATCTGCTCCAACTATATTGTCTGCCTTTGAAAATCGATTTTCCATTCCCAAAATAGAAAGACCGGAAAGCCCAGCACCACTTTTCAGAATATCTCTTCTTGAAATCATAATTTTAATAGGTTTAAAAGAATTGATAAAATAAATTATTTATTAATTCATTTGTGAATTTAAATATTAACTCTGGATAAATACCCAAAGTGATTGTTAATATACTTAAAATAATATAAGAAATAAAACTTGTTTGGGAAATATCCTCTAATTTCCAGTCAGCGTTTCTTTTGAATTCTTTTCCTAAAAATATTTTTTGGTAAGTCCATAATAAATATCCAGCACCAAAAATTATTCCACTTACTGCCAACATGGTCCATAAAATATGAAAAGCCTGAGAATTAATTCCTCCCATTATAGCAAAAAATTCTCCTATGAAACCTGAGAAGCCAGGAAGTCCTAATGAAGCAAAAAAAGCAATTCCTGCAAAAGTTGCGTATTTTGGCATGGAATGAACTAGTCCTGAAAAATCATCAATTTTTCTAGATCCAGTTTGTTTATATAGTTCACCAACTAATAAGAATAACATAGGGGATAATAATCCATGTGAAAAAGACTGGAAGATAGCACCTTGCCAACCTTGAGGATTCATAGAGGCAATTCCAAATAAAACGAATCCCATATGGGATACGGAGGAGTAGGCGACTAATTTTTTTAAATCCGTTTGAGCAAAAGCATTTAAGGCTCCATATACAATTGAAATTGCTCCTAAAGCCATTAATATATTTGAAAATTCCAAAGCTTGATTAGGGAAAATTGGGAAGGTGATTCTTAGCCAGCCGTAAGCTCCAATTTTCAATAATAATCCTGCTAAAATTACCGAAATTGGTGTTGGGGCTTCCACATGGGCATCAGGCAACCATGTATGAAATGGTACCATTGGAAGTTTTATGGCAAAACCGATGAATAAAAACCAAAATGCCCAAGACTTTGAATTTAATCCCCACATCGTCCAATTATTTCCATCCGCTAGTAAGCTATTTGGTGCTATATTTTTAGAATCCATTAATACATCATAATTGAAAGAATGGACTAAACTGGAGGTAGGAATATCCCCATTCACTAATAAATCTTGGAAGGCAATGAGATTTTCAATTGAAAATTCTGATCCATTGGCAATTAAATCCATATTCACAGAAGTTTCATAGGGATTTACATAGGATGTGCCTAAGGCAATTATCGCTAATAGAATTAATAAAGATCCAACGAATGTATAGATGAAAAACTTTACGGAAGCATATAAACGGTTTTTTCCACCCCAAATTCCGATTAAAAAGAACATTGGAAGTAGCATGAATTCAAAAAAGATATAAAAAACAAATAAATCCAAGACCAAAAAGCATCCCATGATCGCTGCATTCATAATCAAAAGAAGGCTAAAATATCCTCTTGTTTTTTCTTTTATTTCATTTGAATGATATAAAGCCAATAAGCTTATTATTGAACTCAGTAGGATTAAAATAAGTGATAAGCCGTCTAGACCAAGGGAATAATCAATTTTATATAATCCAAGTTTTCCTAAATTTAAATATATCCAAGAATAGATTTCTTTAAATTGATAAGTGTGAATTGTAAAATCAAAATTTAATACCAACCAACCAATTAAAATGAATTGTATCCAACTAAATAGTTTGGCAATTGCCTTTTCCTTGGCATGTAAATTTGGAAGGAAGATGATTCCAGCACCAATTAATGGAAGCAAAATAATTATACTTAACCAAGGTGTCATATTTTCTTTAAACTTATAATTAAAATTAATAAAATTATTGAAACAAAGGCACTTAAGACATAGGATCTGAAATTCCCTCTTTGCCATCTTGCAAAATAAGTACCTGATTTCAATTGAATAAAACCGTTAAACCTAACGATTAAAAAATCAATAATATGGTTATCAATCCAATGTATTAAATGTGCAAGGACGACGGGAAACCTTCCTAAAAAATCAATTAGGTAGTCTAGCATTTTTTCAATTATTCCATTGAATTTTTTTGAGCTAAAAAGGATTAATTGAAATAAACTTCTCCAAATTATTTCTCCGCCAAGCCGAATGGGTGTCGGCTCCCAGTTTCTGATTAAATAAGCCAAAACTCCCCCTAATATCCAAATGATGCCGACAATAATTAATAATGGGGCATTTGTATGTATAATTTCAATCCCAAACCAAGTATTTAAAAAGTTATAGTTGAGTGAAAATGGATTATAACTAAATATCCAGAATAAAGAAAAAAGAGATAAAACGATAATGGAAAAATATTCTAATTTATTTACTTTTTCATAATCTTCGAATGTTTGATCTAAATTTTTGAATCCAATTAAATAAATTAAACGGCACATATAGGCAACTGAAAGCGTTAAACCAAAATAGGTTATTATTTTAATTATTTGGTATTCAATATTGAAAGGGGAGTTTATTGAAAAATTTTCCAGGTTGGCTAAAATATTTTCTTTTGAATAAAAACCAGAAAATCCAGGAATTCCCATTAAGCTTAATCCAAAGATGGAAAAAGTCCATAAAAGGATTGGATTTCTCCTTATAAGGGATGGCATAGTGAAAATATTTTTTGGATCTTTTAATTTTCTTGATTCATTTTGATGGATAATTATACCAGCAACTAAGAACAATCCGGCTTTGAAAATACCATGTGTTAATAAATGAAATAAGCTAACTGAGCCTCCAAGCCCTAACCACATAAAACCTATTTGTGAGATCGTTGAGTAGGCTAAGACCTTTTTTAAATCATTCTGAAAAAGGGCTAAACTGGCACCCAATACAAAGGATATTAGACCTATTATGCCAAAGACCATCTGCATTTCCAATCCAATTAATGGAATGATTTTTATCCCTAAAACTACTCCTGCAGTAACCATCGTTGCCGCATGAATTAAGGCAGAAGCTGGCGTTGGTCCCTCCATGGCATCTGGGAGCCAGGTAGAAAATGGAAATTGTGCTGATTTTCCAGCCGCACCCAATATGAGCAATAAGGAAGTTGAATTCGGAAGCGTACCAAATAAAGTTGGATTCATCTTTGAAAATTCAAATGTGCCAAAATGTTTGATACTTAATATTAATCCAATTAATAAGCAAAAATCTGCTACCCTATTTATCAAAAATGCTTTTGTTGCCGCCCGATTCGCAGCAGGTTTTTCCTTCCAAAAACCAATTAATAAATAGGAAAAAAGTCCGACCATCTCCCAAGCTCCATAAAAACTGATTAAATTATCCGATAAGGATAATAATATCATAGAAGCAATAAATGCATTAAGATAAATAAAGAAATTAGGCCTATTAGGATCTTCCTTTAAATAGGAATAGGAATATATTTGAACTAAAAAGCCCACCAAAGGGACTAATACCCCCATTGCCCTAGATAATGTATTTATTGAAAAGGATAAATTGATATCGGTTGAACCAATGGAAAACCAAATTGTACTTTCTTCAAAACTTTGCCCTGCGCTTTGGAAACTTAGGGAAATTCCAAATACCAATAATATTCCACTCAAAAAAATACTGGTTACCTCCGTATTTTTTCTAAAAACAAGACTATTGATAAAATTTAGCCAAGGAAGAATAAGTAAGATTAAAAATGGTAAATTCATATGTCCTAAACTAACCCCCTGATACAGGTGGAATTAATGCAATTTCAGAATTAAAACTTAATATAGCATTTTTTTCGATGAACTTATAGTCTGCCGATATTCTTAATGAAGGCACTTTTTTTAGTTCAGGAAATTTTTCTATTAACAACAATTCAAATTTTTCGGATGTCAATGGATCTTTTGATTCTAAAATAATTCGGTCTTTGCCTAATAAATCCTTACAAATTCCAAACACCAATATTTCATAAGAATTAACCGATTCCATCGAATTTTATTATTTTTGTCTTTAATACAAATATACATAATGCAAGGTAGTAATACTATAGAATTGGTAGATAATCACGGACGTAAAATCAATTATTTAAGAATTGGGATTACGGATAAATGTAATTTGCGTTGTATATATTGTATGCCAGAAAAGGGACTTAATTTTTTGCCTGAAAATGAATTATTAGATTTTTCTGAAATTCAACGAATCATTAAGATTTCAACTGAACTAGGAATAAAAAAGTTGAGGTTGACAGGAGGGGAGCCCTTTGTTCGTCCTGGATTTATAGATTTTCTTAAAGAAATTGCGAAAATTAAGGATTTGGAAATCTGTATCACTACGAATGCTCTTTTGGCATATGAACATTTGGATGAACTTTTAAATTTAGGAATTCTCCATTTAAATATAAGTCTGGATTCTCTAGATCCAGATAATTTTAAAAAAATTACAAGAAGAGATAAATTTGAGCCTACCATGTTGGCAATTCATTCCATGATTGAAAAAGGATTTAATTTAAAGATTAATACCGTATTGATGGAAGGGAAAAATAATCATGAAATCCCAGATTTTATTGAATTTGTAAAAAAATATCCTGTCGAAGTTCGATTTATTGAAGAAATGCCTTTTAATGGAAAAGGTGATTTGAAAGGATCATTTCCATGTTCAGAGGAAATGATCAAAAAAACGATTGAAGATTCTTGTCAGTCAATTTATTCTCTCCCATTTAAGCATGGAGATACCGCTAAAATGTTTTCTTCAAAGGAATGGTTGGGCAAAATTGGAATTATTGGGGCATATTCTAGAAGTTTCTGTGGAGCATGCAATCGATTGAGAATTACTCCGGCTGGAGAAATAAAAAATTGTTTATATGATTCTAGTGTATTTAATTTGAAAGAATTTATGAGAGAAGGTAATTCAAATCAGGTAATTAAGAATAAAATTGTAGAAATTGTAGGAAAAAGGTTTTTAAATGGTTTTGAAGCTGAAAAAAATAGAAATATTAAATTGACAGAGTCTATGACCACTATTGGAGGATAAAATGAATAATATTAAAGAGATATTTGAGGGTTTTAAAAATTTGAAGGTTTTAGTGATAGGAGATCTAATGGTTGATTCCTATTCCTTTGGTAAAGTTACACGAATATCCCCAGAAGCTCCAGTTCCTGTTCTTAACCTTACAAAAAGAGAAAATAGATTGGGCGGAGCTGGAAATGTAGTAAAAAATATTCTCAGCTTAGGTGCCAAACCAATTGTCTGCTCCGTTATTGGTAATGATTCTTCCGGTAAAATTATTCTTGATCTCCTAAAAGAAGATAATTTATCAACTAATATGGTCATTCAAGAAGAAAATAGAATTACGACTTCAAAAGAACGCGTTATATCTGGATCACAACAAATTGTTAGAATTGATGATGAAACCGATTCAATGATTTCTAATTCTTCATTGAATTTATTAATTGAAAAAATATCCAATATCATTGCGGAGGTTGATGTAATTATTTTTGAAGATTATGATAAAGGGGTTTTAAATGAAGAACTCATTCAAAAAATAATTTCACTTGCAAAGGAAAAGAATATTGCCACTGTAGTAGATCCTAAAAAACGAAATTTTCTTTCTTATTCCGGTGTAGATTTATTTAAACCTAATTTGAAAGAATTATTGGATGGTTTAAATATTTCAAATTCTAAAATTGAATTAGAGGATTTAAAAACCCTTACAGAAGATTTTAGAAAGAAATTCCAAATGAAAAATATCTTTCTTACCATGTCTG